>CAVFCI010000001.1:0-97674 GCA_963620985.1 Hallerella sp.
CCCCCTCGAGCTCCCCCGCTGCGCGGTTATCTTTACGCAGCAGCAGAGGTTTTTTAACAGTCTGAACACGCTCCGCGGTAAAAGCCGCGGAGCGTGTTTTTTTCAGTTGTCCTTCAGGTAATTTGTCAGCAGCTCGTGCATGAGCTCGTCTCTGTCTATCCTGCATATAAGGCTTCTTGCATTGTTGTAGTTCGTGATGTACGTCGGATCCTCGGAAAGAATGTATCCGACAAGCTGGTTAATAGGATCATAGCCTTTAACCTTAAGCGAATTGTATACGGACGACAGTATCTCGCGCATCTCTGTCTTGCTGTCAACGACGGCAAATTTTCTTGTGATGTCTTCCATAATTATCACTCCTCGGTCAAAAAAATATCTTGCTGCTATTATAACCAGTTTATTCTCACTTGTAAAGCTAATATGCGAGAAATCCTGCAAATAAAGCTCGAAAAAGCGGGAGCTTAACGCATTACAGCGCCGAAATCGCGCTCCAGAGCCTCAAGAACGGCCTTCATCGTCTCCTCTGCGTGCTCATCGGTGAGGGTCTGATCGTCGGCTCTGAGGGTCAGGGAGAAGGCTACCGACTTCATGCCGCTTGCTATGTGCGAGCCTGTGTAGATATCAAACAGTGCACAGTCCTTGAGGTATTTTCCGCCGGCCTTCGTGATGCAGTCAATGAGCTTTGCCACGGGTATGCTCTTGTCGCAGACGACAGCGATATCGCGTGTAACGGCAGGGAACTTGGGCAGCGGCTTGTACACGGGATCTGGGCCGCAGCAGCCGAGGAGCTTTTCGAGCGAAAGCTCGGCGCAGTAGAGCTCCGCGTCAACGCCGTAGTTTGCAGCGACCAGCGGGTGGATCTGGCCGAATACGCCGATGCGCTCGTCTCCCGCCCAGACTGTCGCGCAGCGGCCCGGGTGGTAGGAGGGGTTATCACTGCATGCCTCGTAGCGCACGTCGGCTGCGCGGAGATCTTTCATTACGGCCTCTACGAGCCCCTTGACGGTGAAGAAATTGATCCTTGCGCCGTAGGTGCCGAGGGTGAGGTACTTTTTCTCTATCGCAAGGCCGTCCTTGCCGCCGAGGTGATAGGTGCGCCCCAGCTCGTAGAGCCTGACCTCCTTGTTGCGGAAGTTGTAGTTGCGGGTGAGTATCTCAAGCATGGACGGCAGCGTGGTCGTGCGCATGATTGAGGTGTCCTCGCCCAGCGGATTGAGTATCTTGAAGCTCTCGCGCTCTGGAGAATCTGCCGGCATACGGATCTTGTCGTAATATGTGGGGGAGATGAAGGAGTAGGTGATTATCTCATCATAGCCCGCTGCGCGGCACAGTGCGCCGAGGCGCTGCTCCAGAAGCTGCTCGTCCGAGTATCCGCCGAGGGTGCTCTCGCCGGAAACGAGCGTGCAGGGGATGTTGTTGTAGCCGTAGAAGCGTGCGACCTCCTCGGCAAGGTCGGAGTAGTGGCCGACGTCGCCTCTCCACGAGGGGACGCTTATCGTCTCGCCGTCAACGCCGAACTGAAGGCTGCGCAGAATGCTCTGCATCGTTTCGACCGAAACATCTGTGCCCAGAAGCGCGTTTATCTTGTCGGGGCGCAGTGCGAGCACGGTCTGCTCGGGCACGGAGTTTACGATATCTATAACGCCGTCAACGACCTCGCCCGCGCCGAGCAGCTCGACGAGCTCACAGGCTCTGTTGACTGCCGGAAGGGTGTTCAGGGGATCAAGACCCTTTTCAAACTTTGCCGAGGCCTCGGTGCGCATACCCAGCGACAGCGCACCCTTGCGGATGCAGGTGCCGTCGAAGTTTGCAGACTCAAACACGACATCAACGGTGTCCGAGACTATCTCGCTGTTCTCGCCGCCCATGATACCGGCAAGACCCACGGCGCGTGTGTCGTCGGCGATAACGAGGATGTTGGAATTTAGCTTTCTGACGTTGCCGTCGAGCGTTGTAAGCTCCTCGCCCTCACCGGCTCTGCGCACGATTATCCTGCCGCCCTTGACGTAGCGGTAGTCGAACGCATGCATCGGCTGGCCGTACTCCATCATGACGTAGTTTGTGATGTCGACGATGTTGTTTATCGGTCTTACGCCCATTGCGCGCAGTCTCTCGCGCATCCACTTCGGGGAGGGAGCAATCTTCACGTTGCGTACCATGCGCGCGGTGTACCTCGGGCAGAGATCGGCTGCCGGAGTCTCGACCGACAAAAGCTCTGTGAGAGAGCCGTCCGCGCCGCCCTTGACGACGGGCGTGTGCGTTTTGAGCTCCTTGCCGAAGGTCGCGGCGGCCTCGCGGGCAAGGCCGATGACCGACAGGCAGTCGGGGCGGTTGGGGGTTATCTCAAATTCTATAACGTGGTCGTCAGCGCCGATGATGGGCTTGATATCGTCGCCGGGCTTTATGCCGTCCTCGTGCAGGATGAATATGCCGTCGGGGATGCAGTGGGGAAACTCCGCCTGCTGCGCATGAAGCTCCTCAAGCGTGCAGATGCTTTCTGCCTTGGTGTTGTACGCGACGATATCTCCGGCGTGGAGGTTCTGACACGCGGTCGTGACCGAAACGCCCTCGCAGCCGGTGCAGAGCTTGCAGCTCCAGAGGTTAACTCCCGCGTTTTCGACAGACTTGACCTCTGCCGCGATAACGGGTCCGAACACCTTGTCGCCGGCCTTGATGTCTGCCGGTATCGAGGGCTTATCCTTATCCAGCGGATGATAGTCATTGAGCAGCGCCGCCGCGGTTATAACGGCGTAGGGGAAGTCGCGCTCGTCGAGCGACAGCTCCTTGAGAGAGCAGAGCATACCGTTTGACAGTACGCCTCTGAGCTTGCCCTTGGTGATCTTCTTGCCGCCGGGCAGCAGGGAGTTGTGCAGTGCGGCGGGGATGAGGTCGCCCTCGTGAATGTTCCATGCGCCCGTGACTATCTGGACGGGCTCGGTCTGCCCGATGTCTATCTGACAGACCCACATATGGTCGGAGTCGGGATGTCTTTCCATGGAGAGGATGCGGCCAACGAGAACGTTCTTTATCTCCGCGCCCAGATCCTCATAGGTCTCGACCTTCGAGCCGGACAGGGTCATGGCCTCGGCAAATTCGCGGTCATCTATATCGCTGACGGAAACGCCGTCAACAAACTCTGTGAGCCATTTTCTGCTTAAATTCATATCATTTCTCCTCCCATCAGAACTGTTCCAGGAAGCGGACGTCGTTTTCAAATATCAGACGCAGGTCGGATATCTTGAATCTGCGCATCGCAAGGCGTTCAAGACCCATGCCGAAGGCCCAGCCGGTGTATTCCTCACTGTCTATCCCGCTCATTTCGAGAACCTTGGGATGGATCATGCCCGCGCCGAGCACCTCTATCCAGCCCTCGCCCTTGCAGGTGGGGCAGCCCTTGCCGCCGCACTTGTGGCACTGAACGTCCATCTCGCAGCTGGGCTCGGTGAAGGGGAAATGGTGGGGTCTGAATCGTGTGACCGTGCCCTCGCCGAAGAGCTCCTGCATGACGAGGTTGAGCGTGCCCTTCAGGTCTGCCATGGTGACGTTTTTGTCTATGACCATGCCCTCGACCTGATGGAACATCGGCGAGTGCGTCGCATCGACCTCATCCTTGCGGTAAACTCTGCCGGGTGCGACGATGCGGATGGGCAGCTTCATGGTCTCCATTGCACGCACCTGCATGGGGCTGGTCTGCGAGCGGAGCATCACGCGGCTGTCGGTGTCAAAATAAAAGGTGTCCGACCAGTCGCGGGAGGGATGTCCCTCCTCGGCGTTGAGCTTATCGAAGTTATATGACGCAAGCTCGACCTCGGGACCGTCAAGCACGGTAAAGCCCATGCCGACGAAGATATCCTTTATCTCGTCAAGCGCCTTGTACATCGGGTGCTTGTGCCCGAGACGGATATTCTCGCCCGGAACTGTGACATCGACCGTTTCAAGCTCCAGACGCGCTTCAAGAGCGGCAGCCTCAAGCTTCCTGCGGGTCTCGTCGATCGCCGTTTCAAGCTCTGCGCGGATCTGGTTTGCAAGCTGCCCCATAACGGGACGCTCCTCTGCCGAGAGCTTGCCCATCTGCTTGAGTATGGCGGTAAGCTCGCCCTTCTTGCCGAGATATCTGACTCTCAGCGCTTCAAGATTTTCGGGACTGTCAGCGTTGAGAATGGCCTTGACGGCGCTTTCTCTGAGCTGATTCATCAATGCTTTCATCGTGTCTCTCCTTCATAAAAATAAACAAAAAAATAGTCTTACGTCCGCACTGGGACGAAAGACCAAGCTTCCGCGGTACCACCCTTATTCGATGTTTATCGCACTCAAATGGCTGTAACGGAACCGCCGCCGGTGATTGGCCGGTGCTCACGGGCGAACCGAATACCCGCATCACGGGCGGCTTGCAGCCGATGACCGCCGTTCTCTGTGTGATGCCGCAATATTATTTTCCCGATCAAAGCAATAACATATACTATGATATTAAAGCCCACATTCAGACAAATGTCAAGAGAAAATTTGAATAATGTTCGGCGCAGGCGGCTAATAGAATATAATAAAAAGCACTTTCGGAGGATGAAATATGAAAAGAGTATTGCCGTTTATCCTGTGCCTTATCCTGCTGTGCAGCTGCGCCGACGACGGCAAGGCGCAGATGGCCGAGTTTGCCGGCATAGTCTCGGCAGTGGAGAACATATCGTTCACGGCAGAGGTCTCGGCGCAGTATGACGATAAGACAGCCGAGTTTGTCCTTGCCTATGAGCAGACGGGTGAGTCCTCGTCCGTCTCGGTCGTAAAGCCGGAGCTTTTATCCGGCATAAGAGCAAGCCTGACGGGCAGTGAGCTCAGTCTTGAATTTGACGGCGCTGTGCTGGATATCGGAACGCTTGACGATGCCGAGCTCAGCCCTATGTCCTCGCTGCCGCTCATAGTCCGCGCCATGCGCGAGGGGCATCTTGAGATAAGCTGGGTCGAGGGCGATATGATCGCAGCGCGGCTCATACCCTCGGACGATTACGTCGTGACGCTGTGGATAGACGCAAGCCTCACGCCGCGCTCGGCGGAGGTAAGCTATAAGGAGCGCACCGTAGTCACGGCGGAGATATCCGACTGGGTAATTTCGTGAATAAAATTCATGCCCGCGTGGGAGAATACAGTCAGCGCACTACATATGTAAGCGTTGAATAAATGACTGTCAGCGTCTGAGCGGATAATTTGTGCCCTGATTTAGTCGCTTCTTCTTGAAATACACAAAGTATTCCTGCGAAAAAGCGCGTCATCAGAACCCGAATCCTCTCGCCCAGCCATCTGACGCATTTGATCATCGCTTACATAATATGTAGCAGGCGGCTGTATACCGTAGCGGAGTGTGAATCAAATTGAGTATAGTCAAACGTGGAGATATTTTTTACGCCGATCTCAGCCCCGTCGTGGGCTCGGAGCAGGGCGGCATGCGCCCCGTGCTCATCGTCCAGAACGATACCGGCAATAAGCACAGCCCGACAGTTATCGCCGCGGCTATAACCAGTCAGACAGGCAAGGCGCGGCTGCCGACGCATATCGAGCTCAGTGCCCAAAGCGTGGGACTCTCGCGTGACAGCGTTATCCTGCTCGAACAGATACGCACCATCGACAAATCGCGCCTGCGCGAGCGTATGGGAAAGCTCGACGAGAGCACCATGACGAAGGTCGATAACGCCATCGCCGTGAGCTTCGGACTGTAATAATACCTTGCTCCCCGTGCAAGAGCGCGGGGAGCGAACGCAAGGAGGAATGTCATGCAGAGCCTGCCGGTCTATATAGACGGAAAAGAGTGCGGCAGCATGAAGATATATACCGACGGACTCATGAGAGTTTTCGAGGCCGGCTGCGGCATAAGACCCGAAAGGCCGGTACGCCTTTACCTATTCGGCGGCGGGAAGAGCGCACTTCTGGGTACGCTGCGGCCAAAGGGCGCGGGGCTCGGCATAGTGCGCCGCTTTTCGCGCACAGAGCTCGGAAGGCTGCCGGAGCGCATAGAATACGCCGCCGACCGGCCTGTGCAGTTCGAAGATGGGAGCGATACCCTGTGGCGGCGCGGCAAAATGGGCTGCCTTTTGGCAGACGGACTCATTGCTATACCGGCAGACGAGGCGCGGCTTGGCCGCGTTTCAGATAAGCTGCGGCGCATAGAGGGGAAAACGTATCTGATATTTGAAAGAAAATTGTGATGTCTGTGGAAAATTTCCGCCGTTTGTGTTAAGATAGCAGCATAACAGACAAAACGAAGGAGGTATCTGCTATGCTGATGACTGATATTATCGTAAAGAAGCGTGACGGCGAAAAGCTCAGCGCACAGGAGATAAAATTTGTCGTTGACGGCTATACGAGAGGCGATATACCCGACTATCAGATGGCGGCGCTCATGATGGCGATACTGCTGCGCGGCATGGACAGGGAGGAGACGCTTGAGCTCACCATGGCCATGCGCGACTCCGGCGAGACGCTCGACCTGAGCGCGATAAAGGGCGTCAAGGCCGACAAGCACTCGACCGGCGGCGTAGGCGACAAGACCTCGCTCATACTCTGCCCGATGGTAGCGGCTCAGGGCGTGAAGATAGCAAAGATGTCGGGACGCGGCCTTGGTCACACGGGCGGGACGATAGATAAGCTTGAAAGCTTTCCGGGCTTCAAAACGGATATTTCCGAGGAAAAGTTCATTGAAAACGTGAATAAATACGGCATTGCCATAGCCGGACAGACGGCAGACCTCGATCCGGCGGACAAGAAGATGTACGCCCTGCGCGACGTGACGGGCACTGTGCCGAGCATACCGCTTATCGTTAGCTCGATCATGAGCAAGAAGCTTGCCGCCGGTGCGGACGTTATAGTCCTTGACGTGAAGCTGGGCAGCGGCTCGTTCATGAAGACCGCCGAGGATGCCGCCGAGCTTGCCGAAAATCTCACCGCAGTCGGAAAGCTTGCCGGAAAAAAGACCGTTGCAGTCATAACCGATATGGACGAGCCTCTCGGAAACGCCGTGGGCAACGCGCTTGAGGTCAGGGAGGCCATAGAGGTGCTGCGCGGCGAGAAAAAGGGCGAAATGCTCGAGCTGTGCCTGACGCTGGGCGCGTGCATACTCACCGAGGCCGGTATCGCAGAAAACGATGACGCGGCACGCAGGATGCTTGAAAAGGGCATTGAGGACGGCTCGGCTCTCAATAAGCTCGCGCAGCTCATAGAGGCGCAGGGAGGCGACAGCCGCGCCGTGTTCGACACCTCGCTCCTGCCGCAGGCAGCCGTGCAGCTTGAAGCTGTGTCCGAAAGCTCGGGCTATGTAAAGCACATCTGCGCCGACGAGGTCGGCCTCGTTTCCATGCACCTTGGCGGCGGCAGAGCCACAAAGGATAGCGTCATAGACCTCTCCGTCGGCCTTGTCCTCAAAAAGAAGGTCGGCGACAGGGTGGAGGCAGGGGAGAGCCTTGCAACTATCCACGCGCAGAGCCTCTCCGCTGCGCAGAAGGCCGCCGAGATGCTCAAAAGCTGCTACAGCATAGCTCCCGAGCCTGTCGAAAAGCCTCCGTTTATAAAGGGCATAGTCAGATAAACAGATAAGAAAAAGGACAGTCAGGCGACTGTCCTCAGACTGTCAAAAAACCTATGCTGCTGCGGAAAAACATCCGCGCAGCGGGGGAGCGCGAGGGGGTAAGACCCCGCTCGCAATTGGATTATAGCCATCAAAAACGCCTGAGTTATCAGGCTTTTTGACGAGCGTAGCGAGATTTTTCGTGAAGCGAAGGCTTCACAAAAAATGTGGCGTTTGTGAAGCGTGAAAAAAAGTCACAGACTTTTTTTCACGCTGAGGACAGTCAGGCGACTGTCCTTTCAATTTGCAATGGCAATTAATATTGAGGCAAAGACTATCAGCAGCGAAAAGCCGATCTCGCCCGCCCAGACCATGCGGAGCTGCTCCTCGGATATGACCATGCCGTAGCCCTTTACCTTTTCATGAGACTTAGACGCGGGCTCGGTTTCGGGCTCGGCTTCGGATTCAAATTCGACGGCATATTCAGGCTCGTCGGGGATATCGTCCGCGGCGGGCTCGTCGTCGAAGGCGGCAAGCTCCTCGTCTGCCGCAGACCCGTCATATTCAGCCTTTCGGCGCAGCTTCGGTATATTTACCTTCGGCAGGCCGGCTTTGGGCAGCTTTACCTTGGGCATCTTCACTTCGGGAATTTTTATATTGGGTATTTTTATTTCGGGGATATTGAGCTTCATATCGTTACCTGAAAAACGGCGGGCGTGAAAGCCCGCCGTTTTAAATTTAATGGAATTACTCGGCCTCGGCCAGAGCCTTGGCCTCTTCGATGACCTTCTGCTGGACATTGCCAGGAGCTTCCTCATAGCGGATGAACTTGCAGGTGAACGAGCCGCGACCCTGAGTCATGGAGCGCAGGTCGATGGTGTAGGAGCTCATCTCTGCCATGGGAACCTCAGCCTCAACGGTCTGCATGCCGTCCTCGGCGTTCATGCCGAGAACCGTGCCGCGGCGCTTGGAGGAGATATCTGACATGATATCGCCGAGGTTAGCGTCGGGGATGGTGACCTGAAGAAGGCCGATAGGCTCAAGAATGGTGGGCTTTGCCTTGGGGATGCCGTCCTGATATGCAAGACGTGCGGCGGTCTGGAAGGCCATATCGTTGGAGTCAACGGGGTGGTAGGAGCCGTCGTACAGCGTAGCCTTCAGGCCGACCAGAGGATAGCCTGCGAGAACGCCCTTCTGAACTGCGTTGCGCAGACCCTTTTCGACGGAGGGGAAGAAGTTCTTGGGGACGGAGCCGCCGAATACCTCCTCGGCGAAGATCATCTCGTCCTGCTCATCCTGCGGCTCGAAGCGGATCCAAACGTCACCGAACTGGCCGGAACCGCCGGACTGCTTCTTGTGGCGTCCGTGAGCCTCGACCTTGCCCTTGATCTTCTCGCGGTATGCAACGCGGGCGGGCTTGAGCTCGGTCTCAACGCCGAAGCGGCTCTTGAGCTTTGCGCACAGAACGTCAACCTGAATATCGCCAGCGCCGGAGATGACCATCTGATGGGTCTCTGCGTTGTTGACGAGAGTGAAGGATACGTCCTCCTCGTTGAGTCTGGAAAGGCCGCCTGCGACCTTGTCGTCCTGACCCTTGGTCTTGGGGGAGATAGCCATGGAGTAGCAGGGATCGGGCATCTCCAGTGCGGGGAGCTCGACCTCGTTCTTGGGATCGCACACGGTATCGCCGGTCTTCCACTCCATCTTGCCGACGGCGACGATATCGCCGCAGCAGGCTTCCTTGACCTCGGTGGTCTTCTTGCCGCAGATGGTGTAGAGCCTGCCGAGCTTGTCGGTGCTGGAGGCGCGGACGTTGCGCAGCGAGAGGTCGGCTGTGATCTTGCCGGAGACGACCTTTACGAAGCTGTATTTACCGAACTGGTCGGAAACGGTCTTGAAAACAAAGCCGCAAACGGGCTCAGCGGACTTGTCGGCGGGAGCGGGGACATAGTCGCAGACGGCCTGAAGGACGGCCTCGGTGCCGATGTTGGACATTGCAGCGCCGCAGACAACGGGAACCACGCTGCGCTCTGCAAGTCCGGCCTTGAGACCGGTGACGATCTCATCGTCGGTAAGCTCCATCGTGTCGAGGAACTTTTCCATGAGCTCCTCGGTGACGGCTGCCGCCTCCATGAGCTCCATGCGAAGCTCCTCGACCTTGTCGGCATCGGCTGCGGGAACTGCTACCTTTGCGGTCTTGCTGCCGTTTGTCTGATAAGCGGTGTTATGAACGAGGTCGATAACGCCGCTGCCGTCGGACATGGGGATCATGACGGGACAGACAGATGCGCCGTACTTTTCCTTCAGTGCGGACAGTACTGCGTAGTAGTCGCCGTGCTCCTCGTCTATCTTGGAGATGTAGAACATTGCCGGAACGCCGGCGGCCTTGAGATATTTCCAGCTTCTCTCCGCGCCGACGGTGATGCCGTCCTTTGCAGAGCAGAAGATGATGCCGGCCTCGACAACACGGATGGCGGCGAGAACATCGCCGACGAAGTCAAAGTAGCCGGGGCAGTCAAGTACATTGATCTTGCAGCCGCCGAAGTTTACGGGAGCGACGGAAGTTGCAATGGTGATCTGGCGCTTGATCTCTTCAGCGTCATAGTCGCAGACGGTGTTGCCGTCGGTGACCTTGCCCATGCGGTCTACAGCGCCGGTTGTGAACAGCATGCTTTCGGCAAGACTGGTCTTACCGCTGTTGCCGTGACCCATGAAGCAGATGTTGCGGATGTTTTTGGTTTCGTAGCTCATGTGTTGCTTCCTCTCTTGAAAGATATATTAAAAAATTAATTTCGTATAAAACGCAATCAATTAATTATACACTAATATATATTTAATGGCAACATTTTTTTAGGGCGTACTTATGGTGAAGCTCAGTATGACCGTTATCAGCAGCCATGCCAGCAGATAGCTCAGCGCCGTGACGACATCGGGCAGCGCACCGAGGCTTATGACGAACATGACGAGCATGCCGATCACCGCGCTGAAAACACTGAGCATAACGCTCAGCCTTATGCGTCCGAAAAGCGCCTTGCCGTGATCTGCAAGGCTCACGAGCGGTCTGAGCCCCTCGCGTGAGATGAGAGCTGCCGGCTTGCTGCCCTCGGCAGGCTCCGCGCCCGATATCACATAGCGCTCTGAGTACGGGGGGAAGTCGAAGCCGTCGGTCGGCATATCAAACTTCACCGAGAGCATCTGAGGCGTAATATTGAAGTCGCGCACGGCAAATATCGCGTGTCTGCCCGAGCCGACGAGCTCGCGCAGCGCATCCCTGACGGCATCCGAGGCCGTGTATTCCATCTCGAACACGCCGCAGATAATGCCCGCGACAGCAACATAAACGCCGTTGCCGAGAACGTATTTTTCCGGCAGCACCACGCCCATGAGACGCATGAACGCGGCGTTTCCGCAGTAAACATCCTCGCCGTCCACCATGGCGGTAAGGCCGCCGCTTTCGTGCACCGAAAAGGCCTCGACCGGCATTAGACTGCCGCCGGCCTTGCGCATGAGCTCGTTAAACGGAGCCGTCATCGAGCTTCCGGAGGCGGAGACTATGCTTCCTGCGAAGGATATTATCCTCTCGGGCTTCATGCCGGCGAACACGCGCGTGCGGCTTATCCTGACGCAGCCCTTGGGGAAAAGATCGGTATCGCTTATGATGATGTGCTTTGCCTTGCCTATGTCGTAAAGTCCCGACCAGCCGGCTATCGTCGAGCCGCTGCGGATCAGGCTTTTTATCGAAATGAAAAACGGCAGCGGGAAGCTTATGAGCATCGCTATCGGAGCTGCGCACACGAATATGCCGGAGAGGATGTGCGCAAAGGATGCAAAGCTCTTGCCGACAATGGCGGCGATCAGGCTCAAAACGAGGGCGGCTATGATGAAGTACGGCGTGAGCACACCGAAAACGGACTCGTCCGGCCCGTCCTCCTCCGTGCGGCGGACGATGCCGTCAACGGGACGCCTGCCCTTGACAAGGGTGATCTCCCCGCCGGAGAGCTCGGATTCCGCAGTGAGTATGAAGGGGTGCTTTGCAGCGGCAGCCGTGTTCAATATGACCCTGTTGCTGCGGGCGTTGAGAACGCAGCCGAGCAGCGTAAAGGCTATCGTGAGCGAGGGGATAACGCAGAAGGGAACGAGCTTTTCGCCGACGTTTGCCGCCGACAGAAAGGCATCGATCATGCACAGCAGGCAGGATACGACGATCAGTGCGCTCGCGTGAAGCTTCAGCCTGACTATGCTCATGATGCCGGTCGTTATGATGTCAAGTCCGCAGAGCATGACCGATATCATCATGATAAGGCATACCGCGCTTTTGACACCGTTATCGAACAACGCACCAGGGACAGGCAGACCGTAGGATATGTACACCATCACGGCGCACAGCACAAAGGCTATCCTCGTGCGCAGGCGCAGACCTGCGATATGCTTATCGTAAAATCTGGCCGCCTTATCCGGCTGCATCTCCTCGCCGAGCTCCTCCGTCTCATAGCTCGTCTCGCCGAGAGTGACCTGGCTCTGCTTTATTTTCATTGCGATGAACGCAAGGGCGCTTATGAGCGGCACGGCGACGGATTCGCGCAGGGACTTGTGCTCTCTGCGCGGCTTTTTAGCTTTCGGAGGCTCTGGCTCGATGACCGTGTAATCGGCATCGGCGGCGTACTTATCCTCCGCGTCCTCGGGGATGCCGGAGCCCTCGTAAAGATCCGGCTCTGGCTCCTCAGGGGGAACGGGGTCAATGCGCACCCGCGTCTGCTCAGGCTCCGGCTCAGCTGCCTGCTCCTGCGGCTCGGCTGGCGAGGGCTTTTCGGGCTCGCGCCGCTTTGTGGGCTCGGGCTCCTCTGCGGGGACGGGCTCAGGCTCGATTATGTGCTCTGACGCCTTTTCCGAACGCCTGAATTCCGCTATTATGAGCTCGACCTCGTCGAGCGGCTTATCCGTCTCCAGCGGCTCGACCGGCGGGAGCTTTTCCTCGTTGGCCTCCCGACGCGGAACGGGGGAGGGGGCTATGCTGCCGTCGGCTGCAAATTCGCGCCGTATGCTCTCGGGGTCGAGCGCCGCGGTGCTTTCCGAAACGCTGAGCTCCGAGGCAAATTCCGCGGCTATCAGCTCGGGGTCAAAATCATAGCTCTCCCGAGCCGGAGCGTCTTCGATGCCGTCGTTTATGACTGCTGAAAACAGTTCACCGCCGTCTGCGGACAGATCACTCAGCGGCACTGACGGCTCAAACGCGGGCTTTTCCGATATTGGCTCCTCGTCAAGAGAGGAGAACTCGCTTAATATACTGTCGAGGTCAAAGCCGGACCCGACAGAGCTTTTATCGTTTGGATCCATAGCTTACCCTCGGCTTCTGCGCTGACGCATTACTTCGTACATAATAACTGAGGCTGCTGCGGAGGCATTGAGTGAGTTTATCCGTCCGGCCATGGGAATGCTCACGATAAAATCGCAGCTTTCACGCACGAGCCTGCCCATGCCGTCGCCCTCAGAGCCGATAACGACCGCGCACGAGCCGGAGAAATCGGTGCTCCACAGCTCACTGCTGCCGCCTGCCGCCGCACCGTAGACCCACACGCCCTCGTCCTTGAGCTCTCTGAGAACGGACGGGATGTTCGGAACGCGGGCTATCCTCATATGCTCGGCAGCGCCTGCCGAGGCCTTTCCGACAATGGCGGTCATCCCCGCGCTGCGGCGCTTCGGAATGATAACGCCGTGCGCACCGGCGCACTCGGCGCTGCGTATTATCGCACCGAGGTTCCGCGGATCGCTGACCTCGTCGCAGACTATGATAAAGGGCTGCTCGCCGCGCTCGTCGGCAAGCGCCAAAATGTCGGATACCTCGCAGTATTCGTTTACGCCGACGAGAGCGACGACACCCTGATGCGCCTTTGTCACCGACATACTGTCGAGCTTGCGGCGGTCTGCATCAACAACGACTATACCGGCCTCGCGCGCCTTGGACGCTATATGGCCGAGAGTTTTATCCGTCTCGCCCTTGGCGATGAATATCTTATCTATGCTGCGCCCGACGCGCAGTGCCTCGATAACGGCATTTCTGCCCTCTATAATATCGTTTTTTATCTCGAAATTATTTTCTCTGTTCTGCATGATTTCACCTATGCTCATAATAATTCAAAATACATTTTAACATATCCCTGTAAAAGTTTAAAGGAAAAGTTTTTGCTGCGACAATTTTTTTGTGGACATTATGACGATTTGGTTGTAAGATGCACTATAGATTATTATGTATAACTATGCCCTGCGAAAGGAAAGCAAAATGAAAAAACTCAACAAAAAGATCGACATGTTCTGCTACAGGCACCCGCGCTTCGGCATTTCGAACCTCATGCTGTACATCGTCGTTATAAGCCTCGCGGTCTGGCTCCTGAGCATTATGGACAGCAGCCGCACGCTTTTGACATACTTCGCATTCTCCCCCGAGCTTATCCTGAGGGGACAGGTATGGCGGCTTGTGACGTTCATGTTCATACCGCAGGATCTGAGCATGTGGGCGCTGCTTTTTTTCTATTTTTACTACTGGATCGGCAGTACGCTTGAACGCGAGTGGGGAACGGCGAGGTTTAATATCTTCATCTTCTCCGGCGTTATCCTGACCATCATCTACGGCATGCTGATCTATCTCATCACCGGACAGTCGGCCGCGATAGGAACGTATTACATCTACCTATCGATGTTTTTCTCCTTTGCAACGCTTTTCCCGAACACACAGGTTCTGTTCATGTTCATAATCCCCATGAAGATAAAATGGCTTGCGTATGTAAACGCGGCGTTCTTCGTTTTCGAGATGATGTCCACGCAGTTCCCGTTCAATCTCCTGCCGCTTATCGCAATGCTCAACTACCTCATCTTCTTCGGCTCAGACCTCATATCGTCCCTGTCCTCGGGAAGAACGCAATACCGCCGGACGACGGTCAACTTCAACCGCGAGAAGCAGAAGATGAAATACGAGCAGAGCCAGAAGAACTACAGCTACAAGTGCTGCGTCTGCGGCAGAACGGATACAGACTTCCCGAATCTGGAGTTTCGCTACTGCTCCAAATGCGCGGGCTATCACTGCTTCTGTCAGGATCACATAAACAACCACGTTCATTTTACGGAATAAAAATACGGGACGGATAAGGATATGGATAAGAAAAAAAGCAAGAAGCTGACGGCTAAAACAGTTGTCGGAGCGGTAATATTTCTGCTTCTCATGGCGGTGCTGGTGTTCGTCGTCATGCGCGGCGTAGCGGCAAATAGGTCGCTCGGCGAGGCTAAGGCAAGCCCGATAGTCACGGCAGCGCCCACGCCCACGCCGACTCCCGAGCCCACGCCTACGCCCGTGGGACTTGCGGATTTCAAGCCCCACTCGGTTGACGGCACGGAGCCCGAGCGGCTCATCTCCAGCACGGCCATCATGGTTGACGGCGAGATAGTCGAGGACTACGAGAGCGACTATGAGATAAACTTCGACCTGCCGGAGAGGTACACCGAGCTTGAGGGCGTTATCACCTTCCGCGGCGATAACTACCGCACGGGCGCGGCCTACGGCACTGCCGACATAACAAACAAAAAGCTCACAAAGCTCTGGACGCAGTCAACAAGCGGCCTGAGCGATACCGACGGCACCTACTGGTCCGGCAGCGGCTGGACGGGTCAGCCGCTTATCGTCAAGTGGCCGGAGGCCACGCGAAAGAACATGAGCGCAATGTACGACTGGGCGCGCGAGAAAGAGGATCTTGTCGAGGTAATCTACGCGACGCTCGACGGACATGTTTATTTCTATGAGCTTACGACCGGCGAGTACACGCGCGAGCCGCTCAACCTCGGCTTTAACTACAAGGGCGCGGGAGCGCTCGATCCCCGCGGCTACCCGATACTCTATGTCGGCTCCGGCGTTGACAGCATAAACGGCAAGTCCCGCGTCAAGGTCGTCAATCTCATCGACAACAGCGTCATGTTTGAGTTCGGCCATAACGAGACCTTCGCAAACCGCGGCTGGCATATGTTCGATTCCTCGCCGCTCGTTAGCGCGGACACCGACCAGCTCATCTATCCGGGCGAGAACGGCATACTTTACATCATCCATCTGAATACGAAGTATAACGAGCAGACGGGCGAGCTGTCCGTCGATCCGGACAACATAGTCAAGTGGAAGTATAACGGCACGCGCAGCGGCAGCCAGTACTGGCTCGGCATCGAGTCCTCTGCTGCGATAATAAATAACTACGCATTTCTGGCCGATAACGGCGGCAACCTCATGTGCCTTGATCTGAACACACTCAAGCTCGTGTGGGTGCAGGATATCCTTGACGATACGAACTGCTCGCCTGTCGTCGATGTGGAGGACGGGCATCCGTACATCTACATAAGCACCTCCTTCCATTACGGCTGGCGCTCGTACTCGACGGCGGCCATACCCATATTCAAGATAGATGCCGAGACAGGCGAGATCGTCTGGCGCACGGACTATACCTGCTACACCGTGCAGGATCTCTCCGGCGGCGTACAGGGTACCATTGCGGTCGGCAAGAACAAGCTCTCGGACATGATCTTCGTCCCCGTTGCGCGCACTCCGGGCGCAAGCTCCGGCACGCTCGTGGCGCTCAAAAAGGACACGGGCGAGAAGGTCTGGGAGAAGGAAACGTCAATGTACAGCTGGAGCTCGCCTGTTGATTTCTACGATTCCGACGGCAACGGCTATCTCATCTACTGCAACTCCGGCTTCAACATGTTCCTGATAGACGGCAAAACGGGCGAGACGCTCGACTATATGAACCTCGGCGGCAATATCGAGGCATCGCCGGCAATGTACGGCAATTACGCCGTCATAGGCACACGCGCCATGCGAACATACTGCATACAGGTTAATTAATTCAGCATATAAGCATATATATGAGGAAAAAGGGAAGGGAAAAACAATGAAATACGCAATATTCTACTTCAGCCCCTGCGGCGGCACGAAGGCCGTTGCAGACATTTTCAGCAGGGAGCTTGGCGACGCCCCCATGCAGGAGCTGACCACTCCGAGCATGAACACGGCCATAGACCATGACACGCTCACATTCTTCTTCATCCCCGTCTACGGCGGCAGGATACCCAAGCCCATGTACGAGCGCATGAAGATCATAAGCGGCGATAATACGCCCTGCGTGCCCGTGGCCGTTTTCGGCAACCGTGCGGTGGACGATGCGCTGCTCGAGATGAGCGAGCTTGCCGAAAGCTGCGGCTTCGTGACCGTCGCGGGCTGCGAGATCGTAGCGCCGCATTCCATAGACCCGCAGTTCGGCGCAGGCCGCCCCGATGAGGCTGACAAGGCTAAGATCCATGAGTTTGTTGAAAAGCTCAAGAGCATGGACAGCTTCAGCCCCGTCAAAATGCCCGGCGATCCCAATTATGCAAAGAAAAAAAGCGCCCTGCTCCCGCTGTACCCTGCTGCATCAAAGGAATGCATCGGCTGCGGCATCTGCGAAAAATACTGTCCGGCAAACGCCATAAGGGGCAAGCATATGAGGACGAATCCCTTGAAATGCATAAGCTGCATGAGGTGCGTCGCCATGTGCTCGACCGAGTCACGCAAGGTTCCGGCTCCCATGCGCCTGACGGCTCACCTTACGCTCAAAAAGCTCTGCTCAGAGCGCAAGGAGGATAAGTTCTACATCTGAATAATTGCGGAAAATCTGTCAATTTAATATTGTGTTAACATATGCCCGTATGATATAATGTTAAAGACCTGACTAAGATTAAGAATGAACGAATAAGGTAAAGGAATAAGGAAGGAGCAAATATGGCAAGAGAAAAAATAGCAGCGCTCGGTAAGAAGATAACCGACCGTGTGCCGCAGAAGCTCGGACTTGAGAAGATCACCGAGACAGACCCCGAATACTACGGCCTTGAATGCGTCATAACAGACGAGGAGGCCGACATTGCGCTGGCAATGGATGTCCGCAAGCCCACCACTCCCGAAAAGCTTGCGGCAAAGACGGGCAAGCCCGTCGAATACCTCCGCGAAAACATGGACATTATGGCCAACAAGGGACTTCTGGAGTATAACTACGATACTCCCGACGGCAGCCGTCAGTATGTTCTGCCAATCTTCGTCCCCGGCTCTGCCGAGCTCATGAACATGAACCTTGAGCAGGTAGAGAAGTATCCGCAGATAGCAAAGTTCTTCGAGCGCATGGCCTTCCTGCCGCTGACGAAGATCACCCCGCTCGTGCCTCCCGGAGGCAACGGCATAGGCATGCACGTTATCCCTGTCGAGAAGGCGATACCGGCGACAAACGAGTCGGTCAGCGTCGAGCATATCTCCCACTGGCTCAAGAAGTACGAGGGTCAGCTCGGTGTCGGCTACTGCTCCTGCCGTAATGCGATGCGCATCATGGGCGAGGGCTGCGGCGAGATGCAGGAGGAGCTGTGCATAGCCGTCGGCACCTTTGCAAGATACTGCATCGAGACCGGCAAGGGTCACGCCATCACCTATGAAGAGGCAATGCGCATTCTTAAGCGCTCAGAGGAAAACGGCTATGTCCATCAGATAACCAACATCGACGGCGAGGACAAGATATTCGCCATCTGCAACTGTGCGCTCGGCTCCTGCTTTGCTCTGCGCACCTCCCAGCTTTTCAACACCCCCAATATGTCCGCCTCCGCATACCGTGCGCACGTCGATAAGGAAAAGTGCGTGGCCTGCGGCAAGTGTGTCGAGGTCTGCCCCGCGGGCGCTGCCAAGCTCGGTCAGAAGCTCTGCACCAAGGACGGCCCTGTCGTATATCCCAAGCAGCCTCTGCCCGATGACAATCACTGGGGCGAGCATATGTGGGATCCCGATTACAAGAACAACAACCAGAAAAACTGCCACGAGAGCGGCACTGCTCCCTGCAAGACGGCCTGCCCCGCGCACATCGCCGTTCAGGGCTACATCAAGATGGCCGGCGAGGGCAGATACCTCGACGCTCTCAAGCTCATAAAGCAGGATAACCCCTTCCCTGCAGTCTGCGGCAGCATCTGCAACCGCCGCTGTGAGGATGCCTGCACCCGCGGTCAGCTCGACCGTGCGGTAGCCATCGACGAGATCAAGAAGTTCATCGCCGAGAAGGAGCTGAGCGAAAAGACCCGCTACATCCCCGAAAAGCGCCGTCATAAGACCCCCGATACCGACTATGTCGAGAAGATCGCCATCATCGGCGCAGGCCCTGCCGGCATGAGCTGCGCTTACTATCTGGCGGAAATGGGCTACTCAAACGTCACCGTTTTCGACCGCAACCCGATCCCCGGCGGCATGCTGACCCTCGGCATCCCGACCTTCCGCCTCGAGCGCAAGGTCATAAACGCCGAGATCGACGTGCTCAAGAAGATGGGCGTCAAGTTCAAGTGCGGCGTTGAGGTAGGCAAGGATATCACCATCGCACAGCTGCGTGAGCAGGGCTATAAGGGCTTCTTCGTCGCCATCGGCGCGCAGAGCATGGCAAGGCTCGGCATCCCCGGCGAGGAGCTCAAGGGCGTGTACGGCGGCATTGATTTCCTGCGTGAGGTAAATCTCGGCAACAAGGTCGAGCTCGGCAAGAAGGTCGCGGTTATCGGCGGCGGCAACGTTGCAATGGATGTTGTACGCACGGCTGTCCGCCTCGGCGCTGAGGAGACCTACATAGTCTACCGCCGCTCCGAGAACGAGATGCCCGCAGACAAGGAAGAGGTCGCCGAGGCAATGGCCGAGGGCGTTAAGTTCTGCTATCTCAACGCACCTGCCGAGATCACCGGCACGGCAGCCGGAAAGGTCAACGGCCTGAAGGTCGAGATCATGGAGCTCGGTGAGCCCGACGAGAAGGGCAATAGAAAGCCCGTCGGAACCGGCAAGTTCAAGACCTTGAAGGTCAACTCCATCATTGCAGCCATCGGTCAGACCGTTGACTGGGGCACGCTCGATGTCGGCGAGCTCAAGACCGCTGCAAAGGGCAAGGCAGTGGCAGACCCCGTGACCCTCCAGACCGCACAGAGCGATATCTTCGTCGGCGGCGACTGCTACACAGGCCCCAAGTTTGCCATCGACGCTATCGCGGCAGGCCGCGAGGGTGCCATCAGCCTGCACCGCTATGTCCATGAGGGACAGAGCCTGACCCTCGCCCGCAATCCGCGTGACTTCTACGAGCTGGATAAGGACAATGTCGTTATTGACATCAACTGCTTCGACGCGCCCGTGCGTCAGGAGGTAAAGCACGATCCTCGCAAGGCAAAGACCATGAAGAACGACCGCATCACCTTCACCGAGGCCGAGGTCAGGGCGGAAGCAAGCCGCTGTCTGGGCTGCGGCGTGTCGGTCGTCGATCAGAACAAATGCATCGGCTGCGGCCTGTGCACCACCCGCTGCGAGTTTGACGCTATCCACCTGCACCGCGATCACCCCGAGGCAAGCAAAATGGTCAACAGCGACGACAAGTACCTGCCTCTGGCCGTATACGCGGCAAAGCGCGGCGTGAAGATCAAGATCAAGGATCTCAAGGAAAAATTCGCAAAGTAAGCACATCGGAGGAAATATCCCATGCATGAGCTCGGAACTGTATTTTACGTCATAAAGGAAGTCGAGAAGCTCTGCGACGAGAACAGCCTCACAAAGGTCGGAAGCGTCACGCTTCAGATAGGCGAGGTCAGCGGCATCATACCGGAATACATCGTCGATTGCTGGAACTGGGCCGTTAAGGAGTCCAAGTACATGAAGGAGGCCGAGCTGAAGGTCGAAAAGCTTGAGGCGGTGACCTTCTGCGAGGACTGCAAGCAGACCTATCCTACGGTGAAATACGCAAAGGTGTGTCCGTATTGCCAGAGCGAGAACACCTACCTCGTCACCGGCAACGAATACATAATAAAAGAGATCGAAGCAATGTAAAAGCAAATCCTCCCGTTCAGCCGAACGGGAGGATTTTTCCATCCTGTCAAAAATGCTTTTTGACAGGCTATCAAACGAGAGCCATTGCGTTGGGCTCTCGTTTGAATGGCTTGCGGCTCGAGGCAGCGCACTCGCTGTGCGCCGTGGGCACACAACTCGCACGTTTGCGAGCCGAGATGTATTTTCTCCGACGCACATGTCGCCGGAGAAAATCAATTTAACTTTATTTGCGCCTGCGGGCGCAAACTCTGCGAGGCTTTTTTGCAGCAAAATGTAAATCCTCCCGTTCAGCCGAACGGGAGGATTTTTGACTTAAAAGAGACTTCTTTATCAGGCTCTTTTCCACTTCGCACCGTTGGGGATATCCGTGACCTCGATGCCCTGAGCCTTCAGCTCGTCGCGGATGCGGTCGGCCTCGGCAAAGTTCTTGGACTTCTTCGCCTCGGCGCGCGCCTTCAGAAGCGCCTCGACAGCTTCGTCCTGCTCGCCGGTCTCGGAGATGACGGTAAATTCGCTCGTGCCGGAAACGGCCTGCTTTGCAAGCTCTTCGCGCCGTGCACCGGCCTTTTCGATGAGGCTGAGGCTCAGAACGCGGTCAAAATCCGCGATAACGGCAAGCTTCGTGTCGTCGTTCGTGCTGTATTTGAGCACGTCGTACAGAGCAGTGACGGCAAGCGAGGTGTTCAGATCGTTGTCCAGCGCGGCGGAGAACTTCGCCTTGAGCGCCGCAAATGCATCCCCGTCAACAGCCTCGCCTGCGGGCTTGAGTGCCGCAATGCGGTTGATGAGCTTGTTATATGTGCCCTGCGCGTTATCGAGGTTTTCCCAGCTGAACACGAGCGACTTGCGATAGTGGCTCTGCAGGCAGAACAGACGGTAGGCGAGGGGATCGTAGCCCTTTTCCTCCAGCAGCGAAACAGTGAGGAATTCGCCCTTGGACTTGCTCATCTTGCCGGAGTTCGTGTTCAGGTGCAGGACATGCATCCAGTAGTTGCACCATTTGTGGCCGAGGTAGGACTCGGACTGCGCTATCTCGTTGGTGTGGTGCGGGAAGGCATTGTCGATGCCGCCGCAGTGGATGTCCAGATCCTCGCCGAGGTGCTTCATGGATATGCCGGAGCACTCAATGTGCCAGCCGGGATAGCCCACGCCCCAAGGCGAGTCCCATTTGAGCGCCTGATCCTCGAATTTGGACTTGGTGAACCACAGCACGAAGTCGTTCTTGTTGCGCTTATTCACGTCCTCCTCAACGCCCTCGCGCACACCGACATCGAGATCGTCGGCATTGAAGTCGTTGAAAATGTAGTAGCGATCAAGCTTGGAGGTGTCAAAATACACGTTGCCGCCGGCAAAATAGGCGTAGCCGGTGTCCATGAGCTTGGTGATTATCTTGATATACTCGTCGATGCAGTTGGTCGCGGGCTCTACAACGTCGGGGGTCTTGATGTTGAGCTTTGCGCAGTCGGAGAAGAAGGCGTCGGTGTAGAATTTGGCTATCTCCATGACGGTCTTGTGCTCGCGCTTTGCGCCCTTGAGCATCTTGTCCTCGCCCTCGTCCGCGTCGCTGGTGAGGTGACCGACGTCGGTGATGTTCATGACGCGCTTGACATTATAGCCTGCATAGCGCAGATACTTTTCAAGCACGTCCTCCATGATGTACGAGCGCAGGTTGCCTATATGCGCAAAGTGATACACCGTCGGGCCGCAGGTGTACATCTTGACTATGTCGGGATGATTGGGAACAAAGTCCTCTTTCTTTCTTGTTGCCGAATTATAAAGCTTCATAATATACTCCTTTTGAAAAATAAAGCCTCTCATGGCCTTGACCATGAGAGGCGTAGCTTACGCGGTTCCACTCTCTTTTGTAGCTTGCGTGCCTTAACGCGGCATACGCGGAGGCATTTCCTCCTCCGAGGCTCCCGGACGCATTTCCTTCTTGTCACCGCAGCCGCGCTCTCAGCAAATGCGCGGCATCTCTGGACGGGTGAGGGGAGAAGTACTTCTTCCGTTCAGCGCCAATAGAATATTACCATTGAGTACGGCTTGTGTCAAGTAAACGATGATCAAGCTGCCAGCCATTTAATTGCAGTGCTTGAACACGCCGATGTTTTTGACGAAATACTCGATGCCGGAGTACAGCGTCGTGGCAAGGATGAGCACCCAGCATATGACGGCGACGGTCTCAGGCGCGGGGAACCATGCCTGAGTCGCAATGATGAGTATGCCGAGGGCGACCATAGTAACGCCGGTCTTTATCTTGCCCGACCATGCCGCTGCAATGACGATGCCCTGCTCGACGGCCAGAAGCCGCAGACCCGAAACGCCGAACTCGCGCAGCAGAACGACGGCAACGACCCAGCCCGGCATGAGCCCGACCTCGACAAAATAGCACATTGCCGCAAGCACGAGCATCTTGTCCGCCAGAGGATCCATGAATTTGCCGAAATCGGTAACAAGATTGTACTTTCTCGCTATCCTGCCGTCAACGAGGTCGCTCAGACAGGCGATTATGTAAACCGCAAGCGCCAGATACGGAAGCTCGAGGTACAGCAGCACCATGAAAACGGGAACAAGAATTATTCTGCCGATGGTAATTTTGTTGGGTAGGTTCATTGATTTACTCCTCCTCACCGATAAGGTTTCCGTCGTCCGAAACGGCGATGATGTGAACATTTACGATCTCTCCCTCGCCGCCGCGGCCAGTGAAGAACACAAGGCCGTCGATATCCGGAGAATCATAGCAGCTTCGACCGATCCACACGCCGTCCTCGTCATGCTCTGTGCATATGACGGGGAGCGTCCTGCCGACGAGCGAGGCCGCAAAATCATCCATTATCCGAGCCTGAATATCCATAATGAGCTCGGCGCGGCGCTGCGCCTCCTCAAAGGGAACATGCTCCATTTTCGCGGCCGGCGTGCCCTCCTCGGGGGAGAAGGGGAAAACTCCGGCGCGCTCGATCTTTGCTTCGAGCAGGAAGCTGCACAGCTCCTCAAACTCAGCCTCGCCCTCGCCGGGCAGACCAGAGATAAGGCTCGTGCGAAGGACAAGGCCCGGAATGCGGCGGCGCAGCGTTTTGAACAGCCTGCGTATATCCTCGCCCGTGCCGTGCCGGTTCATGGCTCTGAGTATTTTGTCGTTTATATGCTGTATGGGTATGTCCAGATATTTTACTATCTTTGGGTTAGACGCGATCTCGTCGATGAGCTCGTCGTCAAACTGGTCGGGATAGGTGTAATGCAGCCTTATCCACTCAACGCCGTCTATCTCGCTTATCCTGCGGCAGAGCTCGGCAAGGCAGCGCCTGCCGTAAAGATCGGTGCCGTAGCGCGTTATGTCCTGCGCGATGACGATGATCTCCTTAACGCCGTGAGCTGCCAGCTCACGCGCCTCATCGACGACGTTTTCAAGCTCCCTTGAGCGGTATCTGCCGCGTATGTACGGTATCGCGCAGAAGGCGCAGAAGTTATCGCAGCCCTCGGCGATGCGCAGATACGCCCATGAAGGGCCTGTGCTCACGACTCGCGGTATCTCGTCCACGGGAGAGCTGTTGTCGGCAAAAAGGCTCACGGGCTTTTCCTCGAACACCGCGTCCACCGCCGTTACTATATCGCCGAAGCTGCCCACGCCGAGGATGGCATCCACCTCCGGCAGCTCCTCGGTGACGGCATCGCGGTAGCGCTCTGTGAGGCAGCCGGTGACTATGATCTTGCCGAGCCTGCCCTCGGCCTTGAGCCTCGCCATTTCGAGTATCGTGTCTATCGCTTCGCTCTTTGCCGCGTCTATAAAGCCGCAGGTGTTTATTATCACGGCATCCGCCCCCTCGGGAGAGGGCGCGAGCGCATAGCCCGCTTCGCTGAGCAGATACAGCATCTGCTCGCTGTTAACAAGATTTTTTGCACAGCCCAGAGAGATTAGGGCAATCGTCCTATCCATTCAGTAATCACCTTGAGTATCAAATTCGTTGAGCGCGTGTTTTATCTGATCCCATGAGTAGCCGCGCCGGAACAGCGCGTCGGAGACCTTTTTGACCTGCGCCCTGTCATTGGGATCGGAGAGCCTTGCGCGGATAAAGCGCTCAAGATACGCATCCTGCTCCGGCAGCTGCTCCATTGCCTCGTCCCACATTTCACGCGGAACGCCGTGCCGCCGCAGCTCCTGCCGTATGCGCGAGGCACCGTAGCCCTTGGCGGCGTAGTGCCGCACTACGCTTCCGGCGTACTCCGCGTCGTTTATAAGTCCCATCCGGCACAGCCACTCGGCGCATTCCTCGGCGTTTTCGGGTGTTTCACCTTTTTCGACGAGCTTTTTCCTGAGCTCCTCACGCGAGACGGGACGGGCGTTCAATATCCTCAGCGCCCGCGCCTTGGCCATTGCAAGGCCGGAGGCCGAGACAAGCTCGTTAAATGCGCCCTCGTCAAGCTCCATGCCGGAGCGGATAAAGCGCTCGGTCATGATGCCGAGGGTGGTTTTGAGCTCCGTGCCGTCGGAGAATATGAGCGTAAAGCGCTCGGGCGATGTCTGTTTTATCTCACGCAGCGTCACGCTTCTCAGCCTTCAAAATCGTCGGCGGAGATATCCACCGCACGGCCTGACTTGTGGGCGGCCTTGCGCGCCTGCGGGCTCATGAGCTTGTATGCATTGTCGCGTATCTGCTGCTCGAGATTATCGCATACCTCGGGATTTTGCAGCAGGTATTCCTTGACTGCATCCCTGCCCTGAATGCGCTGCTCACCGACCGTGAACCAAGCGCCCGCTTTGTCGATGAGCTCGAGCTTAACGCCGAGATCGACGATCTCGCCGACCTTGGATATGCCCTCGCCGTACATGATATCAAACTCCGCCTCCTTGAACGGGGGAGCACACTTGTTCTTTATGACCTTCGCCCTCGTGCGGTTGCCGATCATCTCGCCGCCGACCTTCAGGGTCTCTATCCTGCGCACGTCGATGCGGACCGAGGCGTAGTATTTGAGCGCAAGACCACCGGGAGTGGTCTCGGGATTGCCGTACATTACGCCGATCTTCTGGCGAAGCTGGTTGATGAATACGACGGTGCAGCCGTTTTTGGATATGCATCCGGCCAGACGGCGCATGGCCTGCGACATGAGCCTTGCCAGCGCACCGACGACGGAGTCGCCCATCTCGCCCTCAAGCTCTATGCGGGGGATGAGCGCCGCGACCGAGTCAACGACAACAACGTCCACCGCGCTTGAGCGCACGAGGCTTTCGGTTATATCCAGCGCCTGCTCGCCGGTATCCGGCTGCGAAATGAGCAGACTGTCGATATCCACGCCAAGAGCACGGGCATAGGCCGGCTCGAGGGCGTGCTCGACGTCAATGTACGCCGCCTCGCCTCCGGCCTTCTGGGCCGCCGCAACGACGTGCAGCGCAAGCGTCGTTTTACCCGAGGCCTCGGGACCGTAGATCTCGATGATCCTGCCCTTGGGAACGCCGCCGATGCCGAGGGCGAGATCCAAGGACAGCGAGCCTGTTGACAGCGCCTCGACGTTCACGGGGATATCGTCGCCCAGACGCATGATCGCGCCCTTGCCGTAGTTTTTCTCGATCTGCGCTATGCAGGTCTCAAGAGCTTTTTTCTTGTCGCTTGCCTGAGAGTGCGTGGAGATGGGAGCTTTCTTTTTTTCAGCCATTTCTTTTACCTCTGCTTATATCAGAATTCGTTTTTCCATTTTCCGATGACGACGCGCTCAAAGCCGAGAGTGTCGTTGCGGCTCTCGACCGAAACAAAGCCGGCCCGCAGGAGCATGAGCTTTACCTCGTCGGCCTGACCCTCGCCGACCTCGAACATCATAAGCCCGTTCGGGCGCAGGGTTATCGTCCAGTATTTTATTATCGCCCTGTAGAAATCAAGGCCGTCCTCACCGCCGTCGAGCGCCGTCATGGGCTCGTAATCGCGCACCGAGCAGTCGAGCTCGATAAGCTCGAACGAGGGGATATACGGCGGGTTTGAAACTATAACGTCAAAGCTTCCTATGCTCATCGGCGGCCATGTGGTCGCGTCCGCGTTCATGGGGATTATCCTTGACGTGAGCTTGTTGTCCTTTATATTCTTCCTGCACACCTCGAGCGCCGCGGGGCTTACATCCGCCGCGACAACGCGGGCAGCCGGAAGCTCGTTTGATATGGCGCAGGCGATGCAGCCGCTGCCGCAGCACAGATCGAGCACTCTGCCCTTCATGCCGAAGCCCTTTATCGCGTCTATCGCAGCGTCAACGAGTATCTCCGTATCCATGCGCGGTATGAGCACATCGGGCGTAACGGTCATCGGAAGGCCGTAAAACTCCCATGAGCCGGAGATATATGCAAGCGGCTCGCCCTGAAGACGGCGGCGTATCATACCGGCAGCCTTTTCCTCGATCTCCGGCGAGGTGTACAGATACATATCTCGCATGAGCTGCTCCGTGGTTTTGCCGGCAGCCGCGGCAAGAAGTATTCTGGCCTCGAGGCTGAAGGCCTCGATGCCCTTGTCTCTCAGTGCATTTCTGACCGAGAAGTAGATATCATTATATGTTTTAGGCATTTCCCAATATCCTTACTTACCAGGCATCGCTGCCCTTTTCTTCGGGGATCACGAGCTCAAGCGCACGGATGGCACATTCGATCATCTCGTCGTCCGGCTCGTTCGTTGTTATGCGCTGGAACTGCTTGCCCGGCCATGACAGTATGGCAGAGCACAGATTGTCGTGCCTGCCGACCCAGCGGTTGAGCTCATAGCTCAGGCCGACGATGAGCGGCAGCATGAGGAACTTCAGCCCCATGCGCAGCATCGTGTCGGAAACATGGATAAACGAGCCCGCGATTATACTTATTATAATAACGACGAAAATGAAGCTCGTTCCGCACCTCGGGTGCAGCCTCGGCTGGGGACGCACGTTCTCGACCGTCAGCGGCAGCCCCTTTTCGTAGCAGAAGATGGTCTTGTGCTCGGCACCGTGGTATGAAAACAGGCGCTTCATATCCTTCATTTTCGAGCACAGTATCAAATATACAAAGAAAATGATGAGCTTGAGTATGCCCTCAAGCAGCGTCCTCCAGTAAAAATCCGCCTTGACCGCGGGGAACAGGCCGACGATGAAGGTCGGCAGGAACAGGAACAGAAACAGCGAGAGCGCGATGCCGAGGACTACGGCAACGCCGATTATTATCTTCTGCGCGGTCTCGTCCGAAAAATGCTTTTCTATCCACAGGTCTATCTTGTCCGGCTCCTCCTGCATATCCTCAGGAAGCTGCTCTGCCGAATACGACAGAGCCTTCACGCCATTGACCATAGACGATATGAACGCGGCGACACCGCGAATGAGCGGCAGGCCGAGAACGGGAGCCTTTGCCTTCAAGGGCTTTACCTCCTCGACCTTCTCGACCATCTCTCCCGAGCCGCGGCACACTATCGCGCGCTTATCCGGCCCGAGCATCATTATGCCCTCGATAAGCGCCTGACCGCCGATGGAGGTCTTGAATTTTACCGAAGACTCAGCTTTTTTATCTGACATTTATATACCTCAATTTTCCGATAAGGGTAAGCTTATTGCGGCGATGCAGCCGCCGCCCTGAGCGTTTGCTATATCCAGCCTTCCGCCGTGACGGGTGACTATCTCGTCACACACGGCGAGACCTATGCCGCTGCCGCGGTTTTTGCTGCTGCCCTTGTAGAATCTGTTTTTGACAAAGGGAAGCTCGGCGGCAGGGATGCCTCTGCCGTAGTCGCGTATGCGGATAACGACGTGCTCATTTTCGAGTGCAAGCGTTATGTCAACCTTTCCGCCGTCGCCGCCGTGCTTCGCGGCGTTGTCCAGAAGGTTGAGAAACACCTGCTTTAAGCGCTCTGGATCGCCGGATATGAGCGGAATGTCGTACTCGGGCGGCGTGTAATCGACCTCAATGCCGGCCTCGCTCATGAGCTTGCCGTAGGTAAACAGCGAATCCTCGAGCTCGGCGGCGATATCCACAAGCTCCATGCGCAGGTTGAACCTGCCGTCCTGTATGCGCGTAAACTCCAGAAGATCGGCCACCATGCCGGTGAGCCTTTCGGCCTCCTTGGAGATTATCTTTACACCGCGCAGAGAATCGTCCTTTATTGCGGGGTCGTATTGCAGCGTTTCGCTCCAGCCGAGGATGGCCGTGAGCGGCGTACGCAGCTCGTGCGATATCTGCGATATGAACTCCGCCGTAGCCTTATCCGAGCGGGCTATTTTTTCGGACATGATATTTATATCATC
Organism: Hallerella sp.; assembly: GCA_963620985.1. GTDB lineage: Bacteria > Bacillota > Clostridia > Oscillospirales > Oscillospiraceae > F23-B02. The sequence continues at coordinate 28,668 of CAVFCI010000001.1, forward strand.
CGTGAGCCTGCCGATCTCGTTATCGCCGACCGAGGGCACCTGAGCGCCGTAGCTTCCGTCGGCGATGTGCCTTGCCGATTCGCTCAGATCCTCGATGGGCTTTGAAATGTAGTGATCGAACCATATATTCACAAGAATGATGTACGCCGCTATCATAACGGCGATGACAATTGCCGGAATGATGAGCTTGTTCGCGGCAAAGGCGATAAGACATGCGATAAGAATGACAGCAGCAACGCTCGACGCGAAAAGCTGCCATTTAAGATCTTTAAAAAACATTAGACACTTCCCGGGAAATAATAAGCATTAGTAGCCCCACTTATAGCCGAAGCCCCAGACCGTCGTGAGAAATTCGGGCTCGGTGGGGTCGGCCTCGATCTTCAGGCGCAGGCGGCGGATATTGACATCAACCGTTTTGAGCTCGCCGGAAAAATCATCGCCCCAAACGGCCTTGAGTATATCCTCACGCGACATTGCCTTGCCGGGGTTTTCCATAAACAGCTTCATAAGCAGGTATTCTATCTGCGTAAGCTTCAGGCGCTTGCAGTCCTTTTCAAGGGTGCGGTTGCGGGTGTTGAGCAGGAACGGACCGCTCGATATCTCATAGCTGGGCTTGTCGCCCGCGTCGTTTCCGAGGCGGCGCACGAGCGCGTCAACACGCGCGGTGAGCTCGGCGGGGGAGAAGGGCTTTGTAACATAATCGTCAGCACCGGTCATGAGACCCGTGACCTTGTCTATCTCCTGACTTTTTGCCGTCAGCATGATTATGCCGATCTTCGAGCCGGAGGCGCGTATGCGGCGGCAGACCTCAAAGCCGTCGATATCCGGAAGCATAACGTCCAGAAGAGCAAGGCTTATATCGGGATTTTTTTCGAGCAGAGCCAGAGCGGTCATTCCGTTTTCGGCCTCAATGGGCTCATATCCGTTGCGGCGGAGGTTGATGACCACAAAACTGCGGATATTCGGTTCGTCTTCAAGTACGAGTATCTTTTTCATGGTTTGGCCTCTTTCTTATAATTTTACATTGAAATATTGTAACATATAATTTTCAATTATGGTAGAGGTAAAAACAAAAAAATTGTAATCCAAGAACAAAAAATTACACAAATATTATAAATGCGACTCTTGAATAATGCTCTTTTATAGGTTATAATGCTCTTGTTTCTATCCGCCGGTGTGATGGAATGGTAGACGTAGCGGATTCAAAATCCGCCGGGGGCGACTCCGTGTGGGTTCGAGTCCCACCACCGGCACCAGAAGATCCGAGAGTCTCCCGCGGGGAGCTCTCGGATTTTTTGCCTTTAAAAAGGAGAGAAAAATGGACAAGCATGAACTTACGGAGCTGTTAAACCGCGTAGCGGACGGGAGCCTGAGCCCCGACGATGCTGCGCTCAAGCTCAAAATGCAGCCGTTTCAGGAGATAGACGGCTATGCAAGGGTAGATCACCACAGGGGCATCCGTCAGGGCGTGCCGGAGGTCATATACGGCGAGGGCAAGGCAAGGGAGCATATACTCGGCATAGCAAAGGCTATGCTGAAAAACGGTCAGCAGACCGTGCTCATAACGCGCCTGAACGAGGAGGCGGCGGAGTATATAAAGGCGCAGCTGCCGCTTGAATACAACAGCATGGCGCGTATCGGCATCATCGGACCAATGCCCGAGCCCGGCGGCAAGGGGCGCATCGTCGTTGCGACCGGCGGCACGAGCGATATCCCCGTGGCTGAGGAAGCCGCCATGACAGCCGAGGCTCTCGGCAACGACGTTCTGCGCCTGTACGACGTGGGCGTTTCGGGCATACACAGGCTTCTTTCAAACATGGACAGCGTCATGACCGCACGGGTCATAATCGCTGTTGCCGGTATGGAGGGCGCACTGCCGTCGGTCATCGGCGGCCTTGCCGACTGCCCGGTGATAGCCGTACCCACGAGCGTGGGCTACGGCGCATCCTTCGGCGGCGTTGCGGCGCTTTTGAGCATGCTCAACTCCTGCGCGAGCGGCATGTCGGTAGTGAATATAGACAACGGCTTCGGTGCGGGCTACCTTGCCAGCATGATAAACCACCTTGACTGATATGGAGCTTAAAGATTTTTTTGCCGAACACAATAAAATAGCGCTGGCCTTCTCCGGCGGGGCGGACTCGGCGTACCTGCTGTACGCTGCCATATCGAGCGGCGCGGATGTGCAGCCGTACTATGTCAGCTCGCAGCTTCAGCCGGAGTTTGAGCGCAATGACGCGAGAAGGCTCGCGGTAGAGCTGGGAGCTGAACTGCGTGAGATAAGCCTTGACCTACTGCAAGCTGACGAGGTGACGGCAAATCCCGCAGACCGCTGCTATTACTGCAAAAAGCGCATCATGGGAGCTGTACGCGAAGCTGCCCGCGCCGACGGCTACGATACGGTAGCAGACGGCACAAACGCCGACGACGACGGAGGCGACCGGCCGGGTATGCGGGTGCTCACGGAGGAGGGCATACTCTCACCGCTGAGGCTCTGCGGCATCACAAAGGCCGAGCTGCGCAGGCTCTCGCACGAGGCGGGTCTGTTTACATGGAATAAGCCTGCCTATGCATGCCTTGCAACGCGCATCCCGACGGGCGAGAGGATAACTGCGGAAAAGCTCAACGCTGTCGAAAAGAGCGAGAGCCGCCTGTTCTCGCTCGGCTTCACCGACTTCCGCGTGCGCATGCGCGGCAGCGGAGCGCTGCTGCAATTTACGGCGCGGCAGCATGAAAAGGCCGAAAACGAATTTGACGCGATAAAGGCGGAGCTTTCAAAATATTTTGACACCGTAAGGCTCGATCCGCAGCCAAGGGAGGAGAGCAAATGAAAACGCTGTACATCGACTGCGCAATGGGCTGCGCCGGTGATATGCTCACCGCCGCGCTTCTGGAGCTGCACCCGAATAAAAATGACTTTATCGACCGCATGAACGCGGCGCTTGACGGCAGGGCGCAGCTCTACGTCAAGCCGGACTTGAAATGCGGCATAAGCGGCACTCATGTCACTGTTGTCATAAACGGCAGCGTGGAGGGAGAGCCGGAGCAGCACCGCGAGCCGCAGCACACGAGCGTTTCGGAGATAATGGAGTTTATAGATACCGTCCCGCTTTGCAGCGAGGTGAAGGCAGACGCAAAAACGGTGTATTCTCTCATAGCCGATGCCGAGAGCAGGGTGCACGGCTGCCCCGTCGGGAATGTGCATTTTCACGAGCTCGGCTCGCTCGACGCGCTGGCGGATGTTCTGAGCGTGTGCGAGCTGATGCATGAGCTCGCGCCCGAGAGGGTGCTTGCCTCGCCGGTGAATGTCGGCTCGGGCTTTATAAAGTGCGCTCACGGTGTGCTGCCCGTTCCCGCGCCCGCAACAGAGCTCATACTGCGCGGCGTTCCGATATATTCGGGGCAGATAAAGTCCGAGCTGTGTACGCCCACGGGCGCTGCACTGCTGCGGCACTTTGCCGAGGACTTTGTCCCGCTGCCGCCGCTCAGGGTCGAGCATGCCGGCTGCGGTACGGGCAGCAAGAGCTTTGAGGCGGCAAACGTCGTGCGCGTTCTGCTCGGCGAGACGGAGAATGAAAGTGAGCAGATAACGGAGCTTGCCTGCAATCTTGACGACATGACGCCCGAGGAGCTTGCCTTTGCGATGGACGAGCTGTTCAGACTCGGTGCACTGGATGTGTATTTCACCGATATAGGCATGAAAAAAAGCAGGCCCGGCGTGATGCTCAGCTGCATATGCCGCGAGGAAAAGCGCGATGAGCTGCTCAGATGCATCTTTAAGCACACAGCGACCCTCGGCGTGCGCGAATATACATGCCGGCGCTATAGCCTTGCGCGCAGCGTTGACACGGTGCAGACGCGCTACGGCTCCGTGCGCGTAAAAACCGCCTCCGGCTTCGGCGTAAAGCGTTCAAAGGCCGAGTACGATGATCTGGAAAGGCTTGCGAGGGAAAACGATACGACACTGGCCGAGATAAGGAAGGAATTAATGTGAGCTCTATCGTGTGCGCCGATTCATGTTTTTACAAAATGGTAATTGCATTTCTCTGCCGGCAAAGCTATAATTACTCTGTCAAAAGGAGAGAACAATGAACGATTTTGAGTATTTCAAGCCCTACGAGGGCGATAAGCCATACATATTTATAAGCTACGCTCACGCAGACGATGATATCGTCCTGCCCATCGTCAGCGATATGCACAGGCGCGGCTATAACATCTGGTACGACGAGGGGATAGAGGTCGGCAGCGAGTGGCAGGAGTGCATAGCCTCGCACCTTGCCGATGCGCACCTTGTCGTTGCGTTCATATCCAACGCATACATGCGCTCGGATAACTGCCGCCGCGAGATGCACTATGCGCAGTCGAAAAAAATAAAGACCATAAACATTTTCGTCGAGGATACGGCGCTCACGCCGGGCATGGAGCTTCAGATAGGCAACATCTATGCGCTGATGAAATACACATATCCAAACGACGAGTATTTTTACGATAAGCTGTACAGCGCACCGCTTTTAAACAGCGAAAATTTTGCCGATTCAGCTCCGCGTCCGACGACCGAGACGCAGAAGGCAGCGCCCGTGCCGCCTCCTAAAAAGAAGGAGAAAAAGGAAAAGAAAAAACGCGGCAAGGCCAAAAAAATAATCGGCTGGTCTGCCGCAGTCGTCGTGTTCGGCCTCGTGCTGGCCGCGCTCATCGTCGGATATTTCACCGGCTACCTCGAAAAGCTGCTCACGCCGACGACGCAGATAGAAACGCTTGCCGACGATACGGTGTGCGAGTTTAAAAACAGCATTTTTGAAAGCGCCGCGCGCGAGTACACGGGCAAGACCGACGGCGATATCACCGTCGGCGAGCTGAAGGGACTTACCGCGCTGTACATCGTCGGCGATGAGTACAGCCTCAGCGAGCCGGTCTCCGGCATCGGACAGGTCAGCCAGAGCGACAAAGCTGCGTCATATACCGACTGGCAGGGCAGCGAGAAGACCGTCAGCCGCGGCAGCGTCAGCGAGCTTTCGGACATTGCCTACTTCACTGGACTCAAGACACTGTGGCTTCAGTATCAGAGCCTCGGCAGCCTCGACACTATGCCGGCCTGCTCGATAACGAGCCTGAGCCTCGACGGCAGCAGGGTGACCGACCTGACCGGCATCGGCAATCTGCCGAAGCTGAGAACGATAAGCGCAGACTATGCTCCGCTCAGCTCGCTCGGCGACCTCAAAAAGTGCCATGAGCTCACCCACGCTTCGTTTATCGGAGCGAGCGTCACCGATCTTTCGGCCTTCAAACCGCTTACGAAGATACAGTCCGTCGCGTTTTCAAACTGCTCGCTGAGCGATATCTCGCAGGTGCTGGATATGAGCTCGCTGCGCAGCGTAAAGCTCTATGACTGCAACCTCAGCGGCAGCTTCTTCAGCTCCTTTGACCGCGAGCGCGCGATAACGGAGCTTGAGCTCGTAAGCTGCACGGTGGATTCGACGAGCGGCCTTTCGGACTTCACGGGTCTGACCATGCTGCGCCTTACGGGAACACGCGGCGTTTCCGACTGGTCGGAGCTCGACTCACTCACGGCCCTCAAGACCGTGTACATTGACGAGGGCCTTGCCGGCAGCTTCACCGGCGAGCACGGCTTTGAAGTTATAACAGAGTAAAGACTACCCCGAGTGCTTCGGCACTCGGGGTAATGATCTATTCGGGTTTTTCATCCTCGGCTGCGGGCTTCGGCTCGATGGCCAGCGCGACGATCTTTTCCGTCAGCAGCTTGTAAAGATGCGAGTATATCGCCGACTCCACGACAAGATGCTTGACCGCTGCATCGTCCTTCCGGACAGGGTCGAACACATCGACGGCCAGCTGCCGCACCTGTTCGGTGCACAGGCGGCACAGACTGCGGTGGCGCATCACGAAGTCGTCGTATATCTCCCTGACCTCCTCCTCGGATATGTTCATCGGGATGATCCTGCTCACGACAGATATGCTCAGGCTCTGCTTGAGCGTGCATATCATGATAAGATATGCAAGATGTATCCTCGTGTATTTTTTCTTAACGGGAGCGGGCATGATCTTCATGCGCACATAGTTGTTTATCGTGCTCGGCGTTATGATAGGATCGCTGCCCTGCGTGTGCGGGAACAGGTCGAGAAAGCGCGATACAAGCGATATGACCTGATCCATGTACAGCTCGAAATCGGGGAGCTCATCCCATGACGGGAGCGAAAATCGGGAGATGTATTTATCCCACCGGCGCAGCTTTGCCGCGACAAGCCTGCTGTTGTATATAAGTCAAACCTCCCCTGAACGATCGTATTTAATACAGTATAGCACCAAACCGCAGGCATTACAAGAAAATATGATATCCATTATTACATAAATTATTATTTGCAAAAGGTATTTACTTAACGCCGAAAATGCTGTAATATGATATAATATATTAGATATGTAATGTATCTTTCTCATACGGAGGTGTATGATGTCAATCGAAGTATTCACCGATTCCGCAGCCAACATACCGGCTGCAAAGCTCGAGGAGCTGAATATACATGTGATCGCGTGCAGCTATGAGCTGGGCGGCAAGATCATAAAGTGCCCCTTGGCTCCCGAGGATTTTGACGGACACGAGTTTTACGATATGCTCCGAGCCAAGACCGAGGTGCGCACGAGCATGACCAATTCGCACGATATCGCCGAGGGCTTTGAGACGGAGCTTTCAAAGGGCAATGATATCGTCTACATAAGCATTTCCTCCGGCATCAGCGGAACGTTCAACGCAGGCCGCCTTGCCGCCGAGGAGCTACGCGAGAAGTACCCCGAGCAGCGCATAGAGGTCTTTGACTCCATGGGCGCGGGGCTCGGCATCGGCCTGCTTGCGATGAAGGCCGCTGACTACCGCGACGAGGGGCTTGAGATGAACGCCCTTATCGAGCGCCTTGCATCCGACCGCAGCGGTCTGTGCGAGTATTTCACCGTGGATGATCTTATGCATCTGCGCCGCGGCGGACGGCTGTCCGGCATTGCCGCAATGGTGGGCACGGTGCTCAACGTAAAGCCGCTTCTGCGCGGCGACGAGGAGGGCAAGATCGTCGTCTTTGCCAAGCTACGCGGCAGGAAGAAGGCGATCGAGGCCATCGCGCACGAGTACGAGGCCAAGGCCGTCGATCCGCAGCATCAGCGCGTTGCGATAAGCCACGGCGACTGTCCCGAGGACGCGGAAAAGCTCGCGGAGCTGGTGCGCGCCATAGCCGAGCCGCAGGAGCTCATCATAGCTACACACGAGCCGTACACGGGCATCCACGTCGGCCCCGGCATGCTCTCGCTGTTTTTCATCGGCGCGGGCAGATAACATTAAGCTGACGGGCGGCAGTGGTTCGACTCCCTTCAGCTTAGATAAACTTCCGGCGCAGCGAATCGCTTTGATTTGCTGCGCCGGAGTTTTTTTATTTTCCGCTGTCGTCATCCTTATAGTGTATGCGCTTGCCGCAATAGGGGCAGAACTCCATTAGCGCCATGGGCAGCACCTGCTTGCAGTACGGACATCTCCAATTGATGAAAACGTAAACGCAAAGCACGAGCACAATGGCGAGACTTACGCCACAGTATATGTAGAAGAATATCATGCTATCGAGTGCACAGACGATGATGCTAAGCGAAAAAATTATACAGAACACTATGAGCATTGCCCTGCCGCACAGCTTGAAGGGATCTTTCATGCGTTAAAACCTCCTGTGATCAGCGGCCTGCCTCCGATTTGAATGCAGGGCAGGGAAGTCCTGCCCTGCGTACAGTAACTAATTGTTATTCAGGTAAACGCTCAGGTCAAGGTCGGACAGGGGGATGAGGTAGAAAAGATATTCGTCTCCCCAGCAGGCCTTCACCCAATACACGGTCTCGGGGGCGGGCTCGTCGATCACATAAGTGCGCTTGCCGCCGCCAAGCTGCAAAACGGAATCGGCATTTCCCGTGCGGAGCTCATCTGTGGGCGAAAAGCTTTCGCCGAAGACGTAGACCGTGACCTTATCGGGGGCTTTGTGGCCGTGCTCAAAACGCAAGGTGATGGGAGAACCGGCCGCCGAGTCGGGTATTACATGGTCGAATACGCCGACGGGATATTTTCGGCCTCCGTCAGGAAGACGTGTTTCCATGTACAGCTCAGAACCCTCGTCAAGAGGATGTTTAGGTGTCATCCACTTATAGCCGACACAGCTCGGGTTATCGTATACGGCAGTGCTGCCGTCTGCGTTGGTGTATTCGGCTTCGAGCTTTACGAAATAATGACCGTCCTCATGAGGTATCAATGCTATGACGATCGCCGCGATAACCGCCGCGATACCGAATGCTATCCATATGTGTTTTGATTTTGACATGTTTACCTCCATTGTTATTTAGGCAACCAAAGTGAGTAACTTAGACTTGCGCTATTTGCAGAAACATAAAATGACGTAGCACCGGATAGAGGAATGTTGAAAGAAACATCATACTGTACATTTGAGGTTACAGTATAATTTGCCGAATGAGCTGAGCCCGGATTATAAATATTAAATCCCGCAGTCATACCGGATTTGTCAAGTACAACAGTGCCGCTTGATGAAGTATATTTGCACGTTACAGTACCTTTTGCGCCAGTAGTAGTTGATGTCAGAGAGCCCTTTAGACTGCTGAGTGCAGCGTCAAATGTGTTTGTCGGGAGTCCAAATGCTGACAGGAAGTCAATTATTAGATTCTTTAATAATGTGCTACCTTTACCTGCATATGCATTGGAAACACTGTCCAGCGAAAGGACGCTACTGATTTCCGAATTTGAATTTCGAGAAAGCGAAATGGTTATTTTGCTTACATATACTTTGCTAACAGTAGAGTTGGCATTGTCGTAATATGTTTTTACAGCACTAATATAAGTTTTGACCTGTGTACCTATTCGTTTGGCATTTGAAGCATAGTATACAGACAATGTTTGCCCGTTAACAGATGAAACATTAGCTAGCTTTTTGGTAATAGACCCTTTCTTCACAAAATTTGCATCAACCTCAAGCGGAGAAACTTCTTCGTCAGAAGGAGAAATAGGTGCGGACTCCAACGAGACATTTGGCCTTACAACATCGACATCATCGGCCATAACACGTTCGCCGAAGGCAAACATAATCTGTGTATCGGAATCAATTAAAGGATTAATAACTATTCCTGCGTTGATTTTGTTTTCACCAACCGATTTTGTAAAACCGGCTGTGAGCGGCAGATTGATTTCGCCTATTGAAATTTCGCCGTAGAGAGGTCCGTTCAATATGCTCGAGCCGTCAGTAAGCTCAAGAAGATCAACATCGCCAGCGGCGGTTAAAAGATAATCGTTTTCTCTTACACTTATCGTAGCAGACATGCTTACATGGAAAATGTCATCTTTCATGGTGCGCGAAACGTTGTAATTATATTCCGCATCAGCATTTCCGGTACCAAAAAGAGCCTCAAATTCATCATTTGTTATAGCGGCTATGGAACTGTTTCCATGCAGAGCAATGCCGTCCGCAAAAGCTGTCACGCCCAGTGACATCATAATAGCAAATATAAGGACGAAGCACAAGAATTTTCTAAACTTCATTTTTGTTCTCCTTTGTTTTTAGTATTCGGCATATTCGGTGATAGTGATGGCTTCCGTGTTTTTTGCGTACAGTGTGAATGTTGTCGTGCAGCGGTAGCTGCCGGAGCCGGTGAGCTGCTTTTTAAATGATGTTATCATTCTCGAAGAGCTTGCGCTGTGGTAAATGTAATTATCTGAGGTGCCGACATTTACCTTGACCCACTTGGTTCCGGACTTTTTTTCGATACAGGTCTTTGCCTTGATCTTTGTTACATCACTTTTGCCGGAGCATATGAGATTAACAGACGCGCTTCCGCCTTCGGCAATGCGAAATGTAACAGTAGGCTTTGTCGCGTACAGGCTTTGAAGCTCAATGCCGCCGGACGGCTGCGCGGCATATGCGGAAACGGGCACGCCGGTGACGATCAAAAGACTCAGCATCAGACAGGCGATCCTTTTCATATTTCATCCCTCCCTTCTGTATTTTTTGCCCCTTATCTATATAAACAGAGAAAAACGAAAAAATACGACAGCTTTTCTGAAAAAATTTTTTATTTTTCAATTGACTTGAAAATATATAAAAAATAAGATAGACTCAGACTGTTAAAACCGGCAGGGTTCGGCTCCCGTCAGCTTAAAGATATCCGCGCAGCGGGGGAGCCCGAGGGGTAGCGCGCCGTGACCGAGCCGCAGCGAGAAAAGACCCGCCTCGAGTTGGATAAACCGCCGTCGGAATCCTTGAAATTTCAAGGATTCCGGTAAAAGCATTTTGAAAATTTTCAAAATGCTCGGCGGAAAAGTGCAGTCAAAAAAGTCTCGCGATGGACTTTTTTGACAGGCTCAAGATAGACTGTCATCGGAACAGGGGGGAGAGTGCCTTGCTGATGCTTTATGCAGCCGTCATTGACGATGCGGCTGAAATGAAAAGATTCGAAAAGATATATTATGAATATCGTGATCAGATGTTCTTTGTCGCAAATGATGTCCTGCACGATGAGCACGAGGCCGAGGATGCTGTGCAGAATGCCTTTATCGGCATAGCCAGAAACATAAGAAGCCTGCCGACCGATGATAAGCGCATAGTGCGTGCGTATACGCTGACGGCGGCGAAGAATGCGGCGCTCAATCTTCTTCCGCAGAAACAGCGGCGCGATATGCAGCTTGATATAGATGAGGTGGATATTGCCGCCGACGAGGATGTTTTTGCTCAGATCGCGGCCTCCGAGGACAGAGAGACGATATCAAAGGTGATAGGGAAGCTGCCGGATATATACAGAGACGTGCTGCTGCTGCGCTGTGTCTGCGGACTTAAAGCCGCGCAGACGGCGCAGCTGCTCGGACGAAAAAAGGCGACTGTCGAAAAGCAGATGGAAAGAGCGCGAAAGCTTGTGGTCAGGCTGTGCATCGAGGAAGGGATGGTGCTTAAACGTGGAAAAAACGATGACGGTATTTGAAAACGCACTTTTGAATAAGACGCTGCAAGGCTTTGACTATGTCCCTGACGCAGAGAGCATAAAGCATGAATTTTCCCCGCGCTTTGAAAGAGAAGCCCGAGGGCTCATCAAAAAAAGCGCCTCGAATGTCTGGCACTGCGTGAACACGACCGCAAAAAAGCTGCTTATCGCGGCGATAATAGCGGCGCTGCTCACGGGCACGGTTTTTGCCGTCCCCGCGCTGAGGGAGGGGCTTATCAGAATGTTTATTCATGACGACGGCAGCATGTATTCCTTCAGCGTTGACCGGAGCATGATAGCAAACGCGCCGACGGAGATCGAAACGGCCTATTCTTTGACGTATATTCCTGATGGCTATGAGCTCGTTGACACAGTAGCTGTCCGTGAAGGTGTCGTATTACTTGACTATATGGATGAAAACGACGGCTGGATATGGTTCATGCAGGAGACCGTCACGCAGGATCCTCGCAATAAGCTCGGCGGACTGTCGGATTCCGAACGCTCGGAGCTTGAGCATGTCGTGCTCAACGGCTATGAGGTGATACGGATAGTCCACGAGGAAGGCGAAGTAGAGTTCTTGTGGACGGATGACAAGTATTTCTTCGAGCTGTTCTGCTCAAAGGGCGGCATCGACGAGGCCGAAAAAATATTCTACGGCGTAAAGCCCGATGCCCCGCTCACGCAGAGGATAGCAAACGGCGAAAGCATAATGGAAGGCAAACATGTCATGGATTTGGATTGATACTGAATACTGACCGCGTTTTTCCGCTTCGGAAAGGCGCGGTTTTTGTTGTGTCTTATTAAGAAAGCTGATATAATAAACTGATTAAATACTGCCTGCGGTGCTGCATGACGCAGCCTAACAAGGAATTCGGTGCAAATCCGAAGCAGTCCCGCTGCCGTGAATGGCGACGAGGGCGCATTGGCCACTGTTTTTAAACTGACGGGAAGGCGCGCCTGAGCTTGACCCATGAGCCGGAAGACTTGCCGCAGCGCGTGTGTTTGAAATTCTGAGGAGGTGGGATATATGCGCGAGGACGCATGGACGCTCAATATTACCTACGAGTAGAGCTGAAAAAAAGAAAAACCAAAACAATTTACTTGGAGGTAAAAACATGAAAAAAAGATCACTGAGCCTGCTTCTGGCTCTCTTAATGGTGCTCAGCCTCATCGTGCCCGGCACGGCGGCATTTGCCGACGATGCCTCGCAGTGGCCGAGCTTCCGCGGCAGCGATACGAACATGGCGATAAGCGCAGCCGAAACTCCGGCCGACGCGCAGCACACAACGCTCAAGTGGGCAAACACACTTTCCAGCGATTGGAGCAAAGCACCCTCCGCGCCGATAATCGCCGGCGATAAGCTCGTCACCCTGTGCGGCGATGAGCTCACGCTGCTCTCGCTTGACGACGGCAGCGTTGTAAAAACGGCAAAAATGCACAGCAGCACAAGCTTCGGCCTTGCAGCTGCGACCTATGCCGGCGGCCTTATCATAGCTCCGCTGGACAAGGGCGGCATCGAGGCCTTTGATGCCGAAACGCTTGAAAGCAAATGGGTCTATACCGATGAGCTCGGCGGACAGGCATCCTCTCCCGTTCTGTATTCCGACGGAAAGCTCTATGTCGGCTTCTGGAACAATGAGACCGAGGATGCAAGCTTCGTCTGCGTCGATGCCGAGACCGGTAGCCTCGACTGGAGCTATACCGTAAAGGGCGGCTTCTACTGCGCAGGCGCTGTCGCGGTCGGAGATTTTGTGCTTGTCGGCAGCGACGACGGCGCTAAGGGCTCCGAGGGCGACGGTATGCTGCGCGCATTCAAAAAGAGCTACGCGGCAAGCGAGGAGGTTAAGCCCGTATCGAGCGCCGCGCTCACCGGCTGCGGCGATGTGCGGTGCAGCCTAGCATACTCCGACGGCAGGGTCTACTTCACCACCAAGGGCGGCTATCTCGGCTCGGCAGCCGTTGACGGTGCATCAGGCGCGATAGACGATGTCAAGACCGTTTCCTTCGGCGCGCAGAGCACCTCAACGCCCGTTGTCTACGGCGGCTACGTTTACTTCGGCGCGGGCAAGGGCTTTAACGACCCGGGCATGTTCGTCATTGCGGATAAGGACAGCCTTGAGGTCAAGAACACAGTCGAGCTGAAGGGCTACGCGCAGTGCTCGATGCTCCTGTCAACCGCCTACCTCGAGTCCGAGGGCTATCTGTATTTCTACAGCACCTACAATACAACGCCCGGCGGTGTTTCGCTCATAAAGGTCAAGGCCGACGACGTGAGCAAAACGGAGCTTGTCGATATCTTCGACGCGGCAGGCTATGAAAACTACTGCATTTGCAGCATCATCTGCGATGCAGACGGCGATCTCTATTACAAAAACGACAGCGGCACGATCTTCTGCCTGAGCAATGAGTACAGCGAGGAGATCCTCGTGAGCATTGCAAACAAGGGCGGCGTCGAGCTCAGCTACGCCTCCGTCACCGCCTCCGACCGCAACGACGACGGTATCATCGACATTGACGAGGTGCTGTACGCCGCGCACGATAAATATTACGACGGCGGCGCAGCAGCAGGCTATGCCAGCGCAAGCAGCGAATACGGCGCGTATATCGCAAAGCTCTGGGGCGACGAAAGCGGCAGCTTCGGCTATTTTGTCGATAACAAAATGGCCATGAGCCTTGGCGACAAGGTCGTGGCAGGCCAGCATGTCTATGCCTATGTAAACGCAAACGCATATCCCAATAACGATTCATACGCCTATTTTGAAAGCTCATCGGCAGACACCGCGGCTTATGCGGCAGTGACCATTAAGCTCACAGCGCAGAACGGTTATGATGAAAACTGGAGCCCGAAGTTCGAGGCTTATGACAAGGCTCAGCTCAAGGCTTACAGTGCAGACCTCAAGACCGAGGCGGAGGGCTTCACGGCAGCGTCGCTCGGAAACGGCGAGTATAAGCTCAGCTTCAAGAGCGCCGGTGAGTACCTCGTCGTCGCAGCGGCAGAAAATAACGCGATCATCCCCGCGGTGTGCAGGGTAAGCGTTAAGGAAACCGCTGGCTTTTCCGATGTAAGCAGCGACAGCTATTACTACGATGCCGCAATGTGGGGCAGCGCGAACGCCGTGGTCAACGGCTACGGAAACGGCGAGTTCCGCCCCGACGGTCAGTGCACCCGTGCCCAGATCGTGAGCTTCCTCTACCGTCTGGCAGGCAGCCCCGAGGTCAGCGGCGAGTGCAGCTTCAGTGACGTTCCCGACAGCTACTATAAGAATGCCGTTATCTGGGCAGCGGAGAACAAGGTCACAAACGGCACGACCGCCGATACCTTCTCCCCGAACGCCGTGTGCACCCGCGCACAGGCAATGACCATGCTCTACCGCTATCTCGGCGCACCCGAATATGAGGCCGGCAGCGGCTTTGCCGATGTCGCCGACGGCGCATTCTATGCCGATGCGGTCATGTGGGCGGCGGCAAGCGGCGTGGCCAAGGGCTATAATGACGGCGCCTTCCGTCCCAACGCTGTGTGTACCCGCGCACAGATCGTAACGTTTATCTACCGCGCAGCTGCGTGATACATTAAATGAAAAAAAGATCGGCATCACTTTTATTCTGCGTTCTCATTATATGCAGCCTGCTTGCAGGCTGCATGAGAAACGTCGAGGCCGTAAGCTTCGCCGGAGACATTGAGCTCGGCGAGGACGGCATTGTAAAAAAAGAGGTTCTCGAGCAGCTTATAAGTGCAAACGAGATAGCCTCCATATGCGGAAAAAACGGCGGGTACAGCTATAAATGGACGGTGTCCGGCGCTGATATCGGACAGCCGCGCGAGCTGTGCATGGCCGTCGATATCACGGAAAACGCCGACGGCAGCGTCAGAGCCGCCCTCAAAAGCGGCGAGAGCTTCGGCTTTCTCCCCACGCTGTCGATAACGCTCGATAATAAGTGGGACGCGCTTTCGGCAGACGTTTACGATACCGAGGGCAATAAGCTGTCCACGGCCTCCGTTACGGGCAGCGGGAGCACGACCCTGAGCTTCAAGCTCACAGACGGCGTTTTCACCTACATCATCCGTGCTGCCGAACAAACGCCCGCGCCGGAGAGCAGCGCCAAGCTCTCCGACGGCAGCCGCACCGAGCAGGATAAGTACAAAACAGATCCCGTTCCGAGCGGTAAGCCCGAGCCGGTCGAGCCGTCGAGTGCTCCCGTTGACGAGAAAAAGCTGCTGCACTGCACGGTGTCGATAGACTGCATGACCATACTCGACAATCTCGGAGAGCTCAAGCCGGAAAAGCTTGATGTCCTGCCGTCGGACGGCGTTATTCTAAAGGCCGTCAGCGTCGAGCTATATGAGGGCGAGTCGGTGTACGACGTTTTGCAGCGCGTGTGCCGCGACTACGGCATACAGCTTGAGGCGGCCTTCACTCCGGCGTATAACAGCGCCTATGTCGAGGGCATCGGCAACCTCTACGAAAAGGACTGCGGAACGCTGTCGGGCTGGACATATCTGGTCAACGGCTGGCAGCCCAACTACGGCTGCAGCCGCTATGCGCTGCATGACGGCGACAGGGTGGAGTGGCGCTATACCTGCGATCTCGGCGCGGACGTGGGAGGCGGGATGCTCTGATGAAGGACGCTTTTTCCGGACTGCATCCGGCGGTGAGCCTTGCGTATTTTGCCGCCGTGCTGACGCTCACGATGCTGTACATGCATCCGCTGCTGCTCATTCTGAGCCTCATAGCCTCGGCAGGCTATGTCTGCATCTTGAAGGGTGCGCGGCACTTTGCCAAAACGCTCCTGTGCCTTGTGCCCTTTCTCATACTCATGTCGCTCATAAACGCCCTGTTTAACCACGGCGGCGTTACGCCGCTGTATTATCTGCCAAACGGCAATGCGATAACCGCGGAGGCTCTCACCTTCGGCTTCTTCGCCTCGGTGATGTTCTGCGCCGTGATACTGTGGTTTGACTGCTTTAACGCCGTCATGACCTCGGATAAGCTGCTGTTTCTGTTCGGCAGGCTCAGCCCCTCGCTGTCGCTGCTGCTGTCAATGTCGCTGCGCCTTGTGCCCAAGCTCGGGCGCAAAATACGCAGCATCGACGCGGCGCGTGCCCAGATAGGCCGCGGCAGTGCGCAGGGCAGCTTTTTCAACCGCGTAAAAAACAGCATGGACGTGCTGTCCGTAACGCTCACATGGGCGCTCGAAAGCTCCGTAACGGCGGCAAGCTCAATGAAAAGCAGGGGCTGCGGCGCGGCACGGCGGACGAGCTTTTCACTGTATAAATTCGAGCTGCGCGACGGCATAACGCTTGCCGTGTGCGCGCTTTCGGCGGGCGTGACCGTCGCCTGCGTTCTCGGCGGCGGAATTTACGCACGCTACTATCCCTCGGTCATAATAAGCGGCTTCGGCGGCGCGTCCGCGCCGGGCACTGCGGCGTTTGCACTGCTGTGCTTTGCACCCCAGCTTTTTGATGCAAAGGAGGCTCTCGTATGGCGGCGTTTGAGATCCGCGATCTGAGCTTTACATATCCAAACGAAAATAAGCCTGCCCTCGAGCATATCACGATGGACATTCCCGAGGGCGGGATAACTCTAATATGCGGTGCGAGCGGCAGCGGAAAGAGCACGCTCCTGCGCAGGCTGAAAAGCTGCCTTGCAGATCACGGCAGGGCAGAGGGGGAGCTGCTGTTTTTAGGCAGAGCCCTGAACGATGTGCCGGAGGCGGAGCAGGCGCGGCGCATAGGCTTCGTGTTCCAGCATCCGGACGATCAGATAGTGACCGACAAGGTCTTTCACGAGCTCGCCTTCGGACCGGAAAGCCTCGGCTGGGATCAGAGAAAAATGCGCCTTGCCGTCGCCGAGATGGCAAGCTATTTCGGCCTTTCCGAGCTTTTCGACAAGAACGTCGCCGAGCTCTCAGGCGGCCAGAAGCAGCTCGTGAACCTCGCCTCTGCCGCTGTCCTGCGGCCTGACGTGCTCGTCCTTGACGAGCCGACGAGTCAGCTCGACCCCATTGCCGCGGCGGATTTTCTGGCGACTGTGCGCAAATTGAACGAGGATCTCGGCCTGACCGTCATACTCACCGAGCACAGGCTCGAGGAGGCACTGCCGATGGCGGATATGCTCGCCGTTCTGGAAAACGGCAGGCTCATTGCCTGTGATGCGCCGCAAAAAGCAGCGATGCAGATAAGAGACAGCGCGGTATTCTCCTCAATGCCCGCTGCGGTGAAGATATTTGCCGCCCTCGGCGGCGAGGGCGGCGCGCCGCTCACGGTGGGGCAGGGCAGGGCGTTTATCGCCTCGCGCATGCACGATAAGGTTGACATAATACAAAAGCCCGCCCATGGGCGCGGCTCACCGGCGGTCGAGCTGAAAAGCTGCTGGTTCAGGTACGAAAAAAACGCGCCCGACGTTCTGCGCGGCCTTGAGCTTAAGCTGTACGCGGGCGAGATATGCGCTCTGCTCGGCGGCAACGGCTCGGGCAAGAGCACGAGCGTCGGCATCCTCTCCGGCAGGCTGAAGCCGTATCGCGGCAAGGTGAAGGGCAGCGGCGTTCGCATTGCGGCGCTGCCGCAGGATCCGCGTGAGCTGTTCGTAAAGGACAGGGTGTCAGACGAGCTGCGCGAGATGGGAGCCGGCGAAGCGGAGCTTGCGCAGCTCGTGCAGTTCCTTGAGCTTGAAGCGCTTCTTGAGCGCCACCCCTTTGACATATCGGGCGGCGAGCAGCAGCGTCTCGCACTCGGAAAGCTGCTGCTGATACATCCCGATGTGCTGCTGCTCGACGAGCCGACAAAGGGCATGGACGGGCAGCTCAAGCAGCGCTTCGGCGAGCTTCTGACGAAGCTGCGCGATGAGGGCAAGGCCGTGCTTCTGGTAAGCCACGATATTGAATTCTGCGCACGCTATGCCGGCCGCTGCGCCCTGCTTTTCAGGGGCGAGATCGTGACGGAGAGCGCGCCGCGCGAATTTTTTTCCGGCAATTTCTTTTATACGACAGCCGCCGCGAAGCTCAGCCGCGGCCTCATAAACGGAACGGTTCTCTGCGAGGAGGTGATCGAGTGCTTGAAGAAGTGAAGCATAAGCGCATTGCGATCGCCGTTGCGGTGCTCGTGCTGTCTGCGGCAATAATAGCCGTCGAAACATATCTGTGGAACAACCGCAAGTATTACCTGACCTCGCTTATCATCATACTGCTTGCCATGCTGCCGTTTTTCGCCCGCTTCGAGGGGCGCAGGCCGCAGGTGCGTGAGCTCGTGCTGCTCGCGGTGATGACGGCCTTCGCCGTCGCGGGGCGTGCGGCGTTTTACTGGGCACCGCAGCTCAAGCCCGTGTGCGCGATAGTGATCTTAACGGCTGCGGCCTTTAACGCCGAGGCGGGATTTATAACCGGTGCTGCGTCCGGCCTCATATCCAATATGTTCTTCGGACAGGGACCGTGGACACCATGGCAGATGCTCGGCTTCGGACTCGTCGGCTTTTTTGCCGGAGTGCTGTTTTCCGGCAGGGAGGTGAAAACGGCGCCGCTCCTGCTCTACGGCTTTTTCTCGGTGCTCATCATTTACGGTATCCTGCTGGACACGGGCTCGCTTCTCATGTATTCGCAGGACGTGAGCATAGCCGCGCTTACGGCAATGTACGCATCGGGCTTTTCCTTTAACCTTGTCCACGCAGCCGGCACGGTGCTGTTCCTGCTCCTGCTGAAGGGACCTGTGCTGTCAAAGCTGCGGCGCATAAAAATAAAATACGGGATGATGATTTGAATGTGCAGATACGCTTACAAAAAGTGCCTGCACATTTTTTAAATCAAAATTGCTCATAATGCCTAAAAAATGCATTTTCGCACTTAACGGTGCAAAAACGCGGCAATAACACAAGAATTGCATTTTTCGAGGTTAAAAATACGGTGCAAAATATTTCGCTTGACTAAATACACAAAAAATATGCGCAATTTTTGTTGATTATGGCAAGCGATTATCTTGAAATTAACGAGTATAAATGTTGACGTTGAAATTGCATGATGCTACAATATATATGTGTTTGAATGCGTTCATATAATGAACGGAGGTTACTTTCAATGAAGAATGTTAAGGTTCTTATCGGCAACTACGGCAGCGGCAAAAGCGAGCTTGCGCTCAATTTTGCGATCCAGGCCGCAGCTCGCGGAGACAGGACAGAGCTTATAGACCTTGATATGGTCAATACATATTTCAGACTTACCGAGCGCGGCAAGATGGTCGAGCAGAAGGAGATCAGGCTCGTATCTCCCAACTATGCCTGCTCGGGCATTGAAACGCTCTCCCTTCCGGCGGAGGTCGCCTCGGCCTTTGTCCTTGACTGGGACACGGTCGTGTTCGATGTCGGCGGCGACGATGTCGGCGCAACGGCGCTGGGGCGCTATCATCAGGACTTCGTTGAGCTTGAGCCCGGCGCTCTGGAGGTGCTCAATGTCGTCAATATCCGCAGACCGCTGTCCGGCACGGTGGAGAAGCTCATAAGGCTTCAGGAGGGAATGCAGGCGCATTCGAGGCTCCAGATAACCGGCATGATAAACAACACGAACCTTGCGACGGAAACCTCCGTCGAGGAGCTGCGCGACGGCTATGAGATGCTCAGGGAGGTCTCTGACAGGACGGGCATCCCCGTTGCGTATACGACAGGAAAGAAGGATCTGCTCGAGCAGTTCCTCGCCGAGGGACACGATCCGAAATATATCGGCAAGCCCATTCCCATAGATGTGTACATGCACCGTGACTGGGATTCGTACATCAAATACGGACTGCACACGGTAGACCCGCAGAAAAACTTCAAGCATTGATTGCGCGACCCCGCTTTATGCGGATTAAATAAATCAGCAAATAGCAAAAATAAAGAAAAGAGGTAGCAACATGGTAAAGGTAACCATCAATGAGAACCTGTGCAAGGGCTGCGGTCTCTGTGCAAGAGCGTGCCCCAAGGGTTGCATTGAACTTTCCAAGGCAAAAATCAACGCAAAAGGCTATCACCCGGCAGAGGTTGTAAAACCTGAAGAGTGCATCGGCTGCGCATCCTGCGCACGCACATGCCCCGACGTGGTAATCCACATCGAGAAGGATTAAGGAGGAAATTATAATGGCAAAAACTCTTATGAAGGGTAGCGAAGCTATTGCAGAGGCAGCCATCAGAGCCGGCGCTCGTTATTTCTTCGGCTATCCCATCACCCCGCAGACCGAGATTCCTGAATACATGTCTGCACGTATGTTTGATCCCGACGTAAACGGCTGCTTCCTGCAGGCTGAGTCCGAGGTCGCAGCTATCAACATGATCTACGGTGCAGCCGGTACCGGCGCACGCGCCATCACTTCCTCCTCCAGCCCCGGCATCTCCCTGAAGCAGGAGGGTATCTCCTACTGCGCAGGCGCAATGCTTCCCTGCGTTATCCTGAACGTAATGCGCGGCGGCCCCGGCCTCGGCAACATTCAGGCCTCTCAGGGCGACTACTTCCAGGCTGTCAAGGGCGGCGGCAACGGTGACTACCACCTGCTGACCTACGCACCCTCCTCCGTTCAGGAAGCAGTTGACATCATGATGTTCGCATACGACAAGGCAGAGCAGTACCGCATCCCCGTGCTGTTCATCGCAGACGGCATCATCGCTCAGATGATGGAGCCTGTTGAGATGCCCGATATGGTCGATTACAAGATCGATCCCGAGAAGAAGCCCTGGGCATGCACCGGCTGGAAGCCCGGCGACGATCCTGCAAAGCGCGGCGTCATCAACTCCATTTACATCGACACCGAGTCTCTGTCCGTACATAACGCAGAGCTTCAGGCAATGTACGCTGAGGTCACCAAGAACGAGAAGATGTGGGAAAACTACAATCTCGAAGGCGCAGAGTACATCATCACCGCATTCGGCACTGTCGCACGTATTGCAAAGTCTGCTATTGATCAGCTCAAGGCAGAGGGTATCAACGTCGGTCTGGTACGTCCAATCACCGTATGGCCGTTCCCGTACGAGGCCATTGCGGAAGCAGTCAATGCTGAAGGCGTAAAGGCAGTTCTCGACGTAGAGCTGAACGAAGGCCAGATGCTCGAGGACGTTAAGCTTGCTGTCAACGGCGCAAAGCCCATTGATTTCTTCGGTCACTGCGGCTCCCAGATGCCCACCACCGACGAGATCGTTGCAAAGATCAAGAGCATGAAGGAGGGTAAATAAATGTCCGTAGTATTTGAGAGAACTAAACTCCTTACCGACAAGACTTTCCATTACTGCCCCGGCTGCAACCACGGCATCATCCATCGCCTGGTAGCAGAGTCCATCGAGGAGCTCGAAAAGGAAGGCGTTATCGAAGAAGGTAAGGTCATCGGCGTAGCACCTGTCGGCTGCTCCGTATTTGCATATGATTACTTTAACTGCGATATGTACGAAGCCGCACACGGCCGTGCACCCGCAGTCGCAACCGGCGCAAAGCGCGTTGTCGGCAAGGATACCCTCGTATTCACCTATCAGGGCGACGGCGACCTTGCTTCCATCGGTACCGCAGAGATCGTCCACGCTGCACACCGCGGCGAGCACATCTGCACCATTTTCGTCAACAATGCCATTTACGGCATGACCGGCGGCCAGATGGCTCCTACCACCCTCGTTGGTCAGAAGACCACCACCTCCCCCAAGGGTCGTGACGAGGCATGGTGCGGCGCACCTATCCGCGTTGCTGAGATGCTCTCGACCATTCCCGGATCTTACTACATTGAGCGCTGCGCTGTCAACACCAACGCAAACATCATGAAGACCAAGAAGGCCATCAAGAAGGCATTCACCTATCAGATGCAGGGCAAGGGCTTCTGCCTGGTAGAGGTTCTTTCCACCTGCCCCACCAACTGGGGTCTCAGCCCGATCGAGGCTATGAAGTGGCTCGAAGAGAATATGATTCCTTACTATCCTCTCGGCGTTAAGAAAGACAAGGAGGCCGAATAATATGAAAAAAGAGTTTATATTCGCCGGTTTCGGCGGTCAGGGCATGCTCCTGATCGGTAAGTTCCTTGCAATGGCTTGCATGCTCGACGGCAAGCACGTCTCCTGGCTGCCTTCCTACGGCCCTGAGATGCGCGGCGGTACCGCAAACTGCTCGGTCATCGTCTCCGACGATCCCGTTGCTTCTCCTCTGGTCGATATGGCTGATGTCGTTGTCGCCATGAACCGTCCTTCTCTGGACAAGTTCGAGGCACACGTCAAGCCCGGCGGCGTTCTGGTCATCAACAGCTCCCTGATCGACCGCAAGGCAGAGCGCGACGACATTCAGGTCGTTTACTGCGACGCAAACCGCATCGCAGAGGAAGTCGGCAACCCCAAGGGCGCAAACGTCGCTATCCTTGGCGCACTGCTGGCAAAGGCTCCCGTCGTTGACGACGAGAAGATGAGCGAGGCTATCCGCATCGAGCTCGGCGAGCGCAAGGCAAAGTTCCTGCCCGGCAACATGAAGGCTCTTCAGGCCGGCAAGGACGACGCTGCAAAGCAGTAATATCCACGCTTAGCTAATAGTTAAAAAAACAGGTACAGTCTTTTGGCTGTACCTGTTTTTTGTTATGATTATGCTCGGTTTTCAGAATGTCAGCTCATCCACTGTCGGGATAAGGTCGATAAGCTGCCGGCGGTAATACGCGATAAGCTCCTCGCGTCTCGGCTCGTTGCGTCGTATCGTGCGGCGCAGCAGACGCATATAGCCGATGAGCTTTGCCTTGTCCTCAACCTCCTTGAGCCTTTTCTCGTCATCCGTTTCGAGATACATGGCAAGCGCCCTGTGCCAGAACTCCATGCCGACCTCGTAGGGGATGCCGATGAAGCGCTCCATCACCGAATGGTCAAGCTCCGCAAAGCCGCCATAGGCGTTGAACATGGAGCCGAGCTCGAATATGGGATGCCCCATGCAGAGGGTGTCCATGTCGATAAGCAGCGCCTCGCCGTCACGCACCATGAGGTTGTTAGTGTGATAGTCGCCGTGCATCATCGTGTTCTGCTCTGGAACGGCCTGCACCATATCGTACAGCCTGCTGCCGAGCTCTGCGGGCAGATGCTCGCGGTCAAATGCCGCCCAGCCGAGTGCGACCTGCTTCATATCCGGCAGCTCGCCGGGCTTGAGCACCGTCGAGTGTATCTGCCTGAGCATGTCCACATAGTATTTAAGCGGCTTTTCCAGATGCTCGGGGTCATTTTTTATGAGCTCTGACAGGGAGACGGCCTCCAGAAGCTCCATGACCGTGCCGTAGCTTTCGCCGATGCGCACAACGTCATAGGGGATAGCTGTGTTGATGCCGAGAACCAGCGCCTTTCTGGCCAGCTCACGCTCGCGCTGTATCTCCGGCAGAGCGTTGGGATTAAAATACAGCTTTATGATCGTTTCGGGGTCGTAGCGGTAGACAGCGCCGTTTGAGCCCTTGCCGATAAGCGCGCAGCCCTCGACAGAGAGGCGGCGGTACGCCTTTTTGACCGTCATCATTTCGGTGAAGCCGGTCATATCCAGAACGTCGTATACCTCGGACGAGACGTTTATGACCGCAAGCTCCGGTGCTCCCTTGCGCAGACGCAGCAGTATGCGCAGACCGGCGCTCGATATGTACTCGAGTTTTTCTGCGTCTATAACGACATCAGCTTCCGGCGCCGTACTGCGCGCGGCAGTCAGCTGCTTTTCAGCCTCCGCTGCGTTCGATGCGTCTATGCGCCCGCTCAGACACGCGGTCAGCACGCCGTTGTTTATATGATATGTAAGCAGCTCAGACATTTTTTATACCTCCGCAAAAATCGTTCTGATCAGTCCGTCAAGCTCCTGCCATGCCGATGTGTCGGAAAGCTCCCGTATGCTCTCGGCAATGCTGCGGTAGTACCACGCCTGCTCGGCGGGATCCTTCTGGTTAAAGTCCTGCCATACGGCATCGCCTATCTCCCGCCAGACATGATATATAGAGCGCAGGTTTGCGAGCTTATCGCCGAGATAGATTATCTTTATCTCCCTGTCCTGCGTTTCGGCGAGAATGCGCAGCGATTCCGATTTCCGCGCCTTCCATGTGCTCTGCGCGGGGAGAGGACGCATTTTGTCCTCCGTTTCTGATGCGACGAGCTCCGCGACTCTTTTGCCGAAGCGCTCCTCAAGCTCACGCGGGCTGATGCCGGCATCCTCCACAACGTCGTGGAGCGCCGCCGCCGCGATGACCTCCTGATTGCTCGTCACCGTGCCGACTATCACGGCTGCCTCCAAGGGATGCAGGATATAGGGGCAATCCGACTGCTTACGGCGCATTCCGTCATGAGCCTCTGCCGCAAAGATGATGGCTCTTGTTGCAAGCTCCGTCATTCGATCACCAGTATATCGGCAAAGCCGGTCATTTCAAGAACATCCATAACCTCGGCGCAGACGCCGGTGAGCTTCATGGAGCCTATGCGGTTCATCTTCTTCTGCGCAACGAGCAGGACACGCAGCCCAGCGGACGAGACGTAGGTCAGCTCCTTCATGTCAAGGATCAGAACGCTCACCTCCGACGGCAGTGCGTTTATCACGCCCTCAAGCTCCGGCGAGGTAATGGTGTCGAGCCGGCCTTCAAGGTGGAGGGTCATCGTTTCGTTTTTCTGTTCGGGATTGATCGTCATTTGTTCAGACTCCTTTCCAGCTTCTTAGTCATCGTGAGTATATTTTCATCGTTTTCACGGGTATATGTGACGGTGTCCATCGTCTGCTTTACGATGTATATGCCCAGACCTCCGACCTCGCGCTGCTCGGCACTGAGAGTAATGTCGGGATCGTCCTTTGCCAGCGGGTCAAAGGCTATGCCCGCGTCCGAAACGGTAAAGGTCGCGGTGTCGGATGCGTCGTCTATGCTTACGGCAAGCCTTGCCGTGCCCTCGCCGTCGGGATATGCATAGTTGGCGATGTTCACGAAGACCTCCTCTATGGCGACGCTCACGGCTATCTGGAGCTTCATCGGGCAGCCGGCCTTTTCGAGCTCGCCCTCGACAAAGCCGAGAACCTCGGGGACGTTTTCCTCCTTTGCCTCGAAGCAGCGCTCGACGGCCTCCGCCGCGCCATGGAAATCCATGAGCAGCATGGTTATATCGTCAAACTGCGGCGCATCTCCGGCAAAGTCCTGAAGCGAGAGCCTGAGCTCCTTGAGCATGGCCTCGGTGTCGCAGCGTGAGTGGCTGTTCAGGAAGCCTCTGAGCCGCTCCTCGCCGTAAAGCCGCTGCTGCGTATCCGTCGTTTCCGTAACGCCGTCGGTGTACAGGAACAGCCGGTCGCCGGGGCTTACGCTAAGATGGCTCTGCCGGTATTTTACGTTTTCCATACCGGCCAGAACAAGGCCGCTTCTCTCGCGCAGATATTCAAATTCACCGTCCGCTCTCTTGAGAAGCGGGGGATTGTGTCCGGCGTTTACATATGTAAGCTCGCCGGTCTTTATATCGAGAACGCCCATCCACGCCGTCACGAACAGACCCGCGTCGTTTCCGTCGCACAGCAGCCTGTTTACGATCGTAAACACCTCCGAGGGCTCGTTGCCCATCTGGGTATAGTTTTTTATGAGCGTTTTCGTTATGACCATGAACAGCGCCGCCGGAACGCCCTTGCCCGATACGTCGGCAACGACGAGGGCGAGCCTGTTCTCTCCGATCATGAAAAAGTCGTAGAAGTCGCCGCCGACCTCCTTGGCCGGATGCATGAGCGCGTACAGCTCAAACTCGCAGTGCTCGGGGAAGGGAGGGAAGATGCACGGCAGCATGTGCGCCTGAATGTCCGAGGCAAGCTTGAGCTCGGCGTTTATGCGCTCCTTTTCCGCCATGACGCTTTGCAGGTTATCCACATATTTTCCGAGATCGCGGATCATGGACATGTACGAGCGCGCAAGCTCGCCGACCTCGGTCGAGTCCTTTGCGTAGACCTCGCACTCGCTGAGCAGCTTGTTGCGCTGAGAGTCAGTCGAGCGCCCTGAGTAGTAGCTTCCGGCGATCTTGGCAAGCTTTTCGATGGGGCGGGATATTTTCTTCTCCGTAAAGCGCATGAAGCCTATGGAAAGCGCAAAATAGGTGTTCATCGCAAGCATTTCAAAGAGATATATCCTGCCCAGAACGCTGATGTTGCCGGAGCCGTATTTGTCGGTCAGGTAGACGGCAGTGCCCACGAGCACACAGATGCACAGGCCGGTGACGAGGGTGTTGAGTATCATCCGCTCGTTCATGGAAAAATGCACGGGCTTGGTTTCGCCGCCGTCCTTGAGGTTCTCCATATGCATCTGCAAAAGGCTTCCCAGTATCATGAGCGGAGCGCCGAAGAGCAGACCGGAGTCAAAGCTGTTTACGAAAAGATACAGATTATCAAACGAGATGATATCCGAAACATTGTACGCATGGTTGAGGATGCTCGTAAACAGAACCGTCAGCAGCGCGTTCAGTCCCAGCAGCAGGCAGAACTTTAGTATCCTCGACACGCTGTCGAGCCTGAACTCCTTGCCGCCGCGCTCGCGGTTTATCTTCTTCCAGAAGAAATACGCGCACATGGCATAGAGTATCTGCAAAACGCTGTTTATCGCCGCGTACAGAAGCTCATAGCCCGCGCTCAGGTCGCAGACAAGGTTTCCCGCCGCGCAGCCGAGCGCCGCCGGCCAGCCGAA
This sequence comes from Hallerella sp., assembly GCA_963620985.1. Classification (GTDB taxonomy): domain Bacteria; phylum Bacillota; class Clostridia; order Oscillospirales; family Oscillospiraceae; genus F23-B02. Next base: position 55,303 of record CAVFCI010000001.1, read on the forward strand.
GATCATGCCGAGCACCGGCGTGAGCGCCGCCGTCGGGCGCATCTGCGTAAGCTCAGATGCTGCCGCCCAGAGCTTAAAGGGCGCAGTCAGCAGTATAAACAGCAGCAGGTTCATTGCGAATACGAACAGCGCCGCGCGTTTTTTCGTGAGTTTCATTTTCATTGAGGGAGTACCTCCTTCGATCGTCTGCGGAAGCAGGAACTTGGTTTTACTTATTATTCTTCTTCTGCTTGGCCAGAGGCACAGCGGGGAACATGCTCAGGCTCTTTGTCATTGCGACGGTAAACAGGATAACACCGCCGGCAGAGAAAAGCTGCACGCCCCAGAGCGTGAGGTTTATGCCGACAAGATCTATCATGATGCCGCCGGTGAAGCTCGCTATCAGATATCCGAGCGTCAGTGCACTGCCTACGAGGGACTGACCCTTGAGAAATTCACTCTCGGGCAGAGTGTGGGCTACAAAGCGAACGCCCGCCGGAACATAAATGGCATAGCCGGCAAATTGCAGGAGCTCCGCGGCATACAGCAGGTAAACATTCGGCGCGAGCATGATGAAAAAGTTCTTGGCCGCCCACATCCAGCCTGCAAATATAAGAAGCTTTCGGTTTCCGATATTGTCGGCGACGCGGCGGTACAGAAGCATCGCCGGAAGCTCCGTCATTGCGGAGATGAACATCGCAACGCCGAGATTCGAGCTGTCGCCGCCTATGCGCAGTATGATCTGAATAAGATAGGTATCCATGAAGCCGTTCGCCGTGGCAAGGCAGAGCACACCGGCAAAGAAAATATAAAACTGCGGATATTCGCTCATCAATATTTTCTTTTCCTTGGGCGTTACGCTGCCGGGATGACGCTCGGCAAGATTCGGCGCGTTGAAGGCGAGGACTGCAAAGCACAGCAGGAGGCAGGGGATGATGTACAGCCCGGGCAGGATGTTTGTCGTGAACTTCTGTATCAGCAGGCCGGTGGCAAGGCTCGTGAGCGAAAAGGCCATCGAGCCGCAGCCGCGTGCCGCGCCGAAATTGATCCTTGTGCCCTGCTCATGATAGCCGCGGTACAGGGAGTTTACAGACGACTGCATCGATGAGTTGAGCGAGTACACGAGAATGTATACTATGCAGAAGCCGAGGCCGCTGAGCGGGAGCAGCAGGAGCGCCGCCGACAGCAGCACTATAAGCACATGCACGGCGAACATTGCCCGCCCCAGCTGCACGCCTGTGCGCTGGACAAAGGAGGCGACAAGTATCTGAAAGCCGGCTGAGCCGAGATTGCCGAAGCCGAGGATGATGCCTATCCTGCCGCTGCTGAAGCCGCGGTCGAGCAGATATGTCGATGCAAAGCAGGCTATCAGCGCCAGCGAGCAGAAATACAGTGCCTGAATGACCGCATAAAACACGGTCGCGTTCCTCTTGTTTACGGATATCATGTTTGTCTTACCCTCTTATGCACGGAAAAAGTCAAGGCAGCGCTGCCTGTAATCGGGAGCCTCGTCGTATACGCCGTGGCCGTAGCCCTCATCGTAAAGATAAAGCTCGCAGCCGAGAGCCTCGGCTATCTGCTCCGAGCCCTCCGCCGTTACGACACCGTCGCCCTCCGAGCCTATAACGAGCACGGGGCATTTTATGCCAGAGAGCTCATCATAGCAGTCGAAGGTCCTGCATGCCTCGGCAAGGATGATAAAGCGCTCGTACTCCTTGTCGCTTATGCCTGCGTTCATGGATATGAGCGTATCGCGGTAGCTCTCAAGCGTTGCCTCGGAGTAAACATTGTCAACAAAGCTTTCCAGCAGCTCTGTCTCCTGCTTTGCCTCGGCGAGGCTTATCCACTCGTCGACGATTCCGTTAAAGCAGTCGTTCGGCTTTGCCAGCGTCGAGCCGAGGATCATTTTGTGCACGAGCTCGGGAAAGTCGATGGCGAGATACTGCGCTATCATGCCGCCCTGAGACGCGCCGAAAACGTCGGCGTTTTCAATGCCGAGCGCCTTCATTGCCGCAGCTGTGTCGGCTGCCATGTTGCGCACGGTGTAGCCCTCGGAGATATCCTTGGCTCTGTCGAAAAGATACACGGTGTATTCCTCGGAAAAGTCCTTGTACGCCTCCGCTATGGCATCAGCCGAGCCCATCACACTGTGGACAGACAGGCCGGGCAGTATGACAAAGGTCTTTTCGCCGCTGCCGAATACGATATAATCCATTTCCATACCTCCGGAAGAAACTGTTTTTACGCTTGCAGCCGCTGCCGGAGCGGCGGTCGGCTCCGGCGTGGGCTCGGGCTGACCGCTGCTCTGACAGGCGGTGATGCCGAGCAGCATCAAGGCTGCAATAAGTGCAGAGATAAATCTTTTCATTGTATGCTCCTTACTCGGCAGCTCCGCGCTTTTTGACGATGATGATAACGACTGCCGCTATAACGACCACTGCCGCAGCCACGATGGCGATCGTCTGAGAGGAAACAGAGGTGGAATCAGAGCTGCTGCTGTTATCCGCAGCCTCGGGCAGCTTACCGTAGGCGGAGGCATCCAGCGTTACGGTCAGAGGATCGACCTGCTTGAGCTCGTCTATGACCTCGTGGGTCTCGGGGTTTCTTCCGTTTTTCATGGTGTTGCTGTTTTTGCTCATGTACCAGCGAACATCGTTGAGAAGCTGACCGGCATCGTCAAAGGCCTGCTCCTGCACCGAGTTGCAGTAATCGGTTATGTACTGCTTTGCCGCCGCACTGTCGCCGAGGGAGGCGGCGGTGCTGAGCACGGTCTGCATGCTCTCGGTCATGAGCGTTTCGGCCTGATGCCAGTATGCGCGCACGGGCTGACCGTAGATCTTGTATGCGCTTTTCTCAACGCCGAGGGTGTTGAGCTCCTTGAAGCGGTAGTAGGGGTAAAGCTGAGTGTCGAATATACCGGCCTCCTCAGCCGTCTGACTGCGGGCGTAGGGGGCACTGATGCTCGTCGCGGCATTAGATATAGGAACGAATACGCCGTACAGCGCAGGACCGGTGCTCTCCCAAGTCACGCAGGACATGTCCGCGGGAAGGTCGGGGTATATCTGCGCAATATGCACGCTCAGCGCGGTGTCGGTTCCGATAACGCGCATATCCGTGCGGCCAGTCTCGTCGGGGCTGTATTCCGTGCCCTCGTAGCGGTTGCGCATGATCTCCATAACGTCGAGCAGCGAGATCTTCTCATCTGGCGCAAAGCACAGGGGATAGAGCGCGGACTTGTCGTAATCGCCGTAGGCGGAGGGAGCCATGAGCTGATGCGCTATCCACGTTCTCATGTGGGAGTAGTTCGTAACGACCTCGTCGCCGGAGTAGGTAGCCAGCAGGTTGAGCTCGCCGTCCTCGCCGTACACTGCAAAGCCCTTGTCCTTTGCAAGGCTCTCAAGCTCCTTGGAGAGTATGCAGTCGGAGTAGTCCGAAACATATTCAAGCGAAAACTCGTTTCCGAAAGCGCATACCTTGTCATCGGGCAGCTTTACAGCCGCGTACTGGTGACCGCTGTACATCTCGATGTACCATGCCTCCTTCTGGTCGGCGATAAGAGCGATATTGACCTCGCTGCTGCCGTAGGTGTCGATAAGAGACAGCAGGACCTCAACGCCCTCTCTGGCTGTGGCGCTCTGGCAGGTCACAAGATCAACGGCGGTGAACTCGGACAGGCCGTGCTCTATAAGAGGATCGGCCTCAAGCGCTGCGGCGTTTGAAAACGAGGTGATGGACATTATCATAGCAACGCCGTATTCGTTCGTGCAGACCGTCGCGTCGCTGCCGAGGCCGTTTGCAGCCGTAGCGCTTTCCATCCACGGGGTAGAGGTGTAGCGATAGGTGGTGTCGGGCAGCTCCGCGAACACCGTCTTGTCGTTATCGACGGGCATCGTTCTTCCCGATTTGTTCTCGACGCGCTCGGTAATGGTCACATAGTTTGCCCAAACGTCCTGATAGTCATTGGATTTGGCCATGATCACCGTGCCGTCGGCGCTGGCCTTCGAGCCTACATACACCGCAGTGCAGGCGTAAGCTTGAGCTGCTCCGGCGCATACGAAGGTAAACGCCAAAGCAAGTGCGCATATCATGCGCATAAGTCCGTGTCTTTTTTTCATGATCCCTTTTCTCCTTATTTATATTTGTTATATATAAACGGTACTCAGCCGAGGCTCATACCGTTTGCCAGAACATATGCGGTAAAGATACCGGCAAGTATAAACGCAAGCAGAATGGATACGAGGCGGTATTTTTTCTCCGTCTGGATATAAAAGCTCATTATAAATATGGATGCATAGCAGACTATGCCGCTCAGAAGGTGATGCGGGAAGCTGTGAAATGCTCGGTAGAAGTAGGAAACGCCCATAAAAGCCTGTATCGTGTTTCCCAGACCGAGTATAACGGCTCCGAGCAGGCTCTGCTTCTTGCATTGATACGCTATAAAGCCGCCAGGCAGGGTGAGGAAGGTCGCGGGAAGCCAGATGCTGCTGTAGTAATACCATGCCTTATCGACCGTGAGCGATCCGAACAGTATCTGAACTATATATACGAGCGGCTGGCTTATAAGGAAGAACACAAAGCATTTGAGCATTGCCTCCCAGCCCTTGCTGCAGTTGACGACTACAATGACGGCGAAAATGACCCACCACTCGTAGCTTATGCCTATATCCTGAAACGAGGTCTCGTCAAAAATGTCCACAAGCATCACAAGGCCGGTGTAAACGCCCGCGGCGACTGCAAAAAGTATCACCGTGAGCCAGCTCATTTTCAGGCTTCCGTACAGCTTTTTCATTTATATCCTCCGTGAACCGGCTCCGCGCGGCGCTTCAAAAACGCACATCAGCGCAGCGAAATTATTTAATCAAGTCAGTATATCAAATAAACATTAAATAAGCAATATTGCAGTGTTAAATTGCAATCAAAAAATTATAACCGACAGGCTGTGAATGGCGCGGCAGGAAATGACCGTCAGAGCTTTGGACCGCATCGGATAACATAATATTTCGCTCCTGAATTTAACAATTTTACACTAAGGAAACAAAAGACGCTCAAATTAAATAACAGTCCGCAAAATTTCGTTAACAAAGCATGGCTTAACGGAATTTTTTTTGATTTTCTATACAAAAATTATGGAATTATAACAAATATGGTGCTATACTGTATGAGCATTATGTAAAGTAAATAATTATTTTTCCCGAGGCGCATTATGAGCTATATTGAGAAGAGAATAGACAGTGAGCAAATGTACAGCGGCGTTATTGTGAACGTCCGTCTCGACCACGCAGAGCTTTGCGACGGAAGGATCGTCAAGCGCGAGGTCGTCGAGCATCCGGGCGGCGCAACGATATTGCCGCTTGACGACGAGGGCTATTGCTACTGCGTCCGTCAGTTCCGCTATCCTTATCAGAAGGAGCTCCTTGAAGCGCCTGCCGGCAAGCTTGAGCCCGGCGAGGATCCGATGGAATGCGCCGTGCGCGAGCTGTCCGAGGAGACGGGCTTTACCGCCGATGAGATCATAAGCCTCGGAGAGGACTACACCTCGCCCGGCTTTTCTACCGAAACGCTGCACATCTATCTCGCCCGCGGACTTCACAGAGGCGCTATGCACCTTGACGACGGCGAGTTCCTGAGCGTAGAGCGTCACCATATCGATGAGCTGACAGAGCTTGTCATGGACGGTACGATAGCCGATGGCAAAACGGTAATTGCGGTCTTGAAGGCAAAACGCCTTTTGGAAAGCGAAAAATAGTTACGATTTGTTTACATTGCTAATTGCCTTGACATATGCGTCATGCTATAATAACAAACCGGTGAGCTAACACCGACGAAAGGTGCATTATATGGAAAAATACGTCATAAACGGTGGAAAACCGCTTCAGGGCGAGGTAGATATAAGCGGAGCAAAGAACGCGGCGGTCGCTATAATTCCGGCGGCGCTGATGGTGGACGGTGTCTGCCGCATAGAAAATATGCCGCAGATCAGCGATACGGATATGCTTCTGACGATACTGTCTCAGCTCGGAGCCGAGGTCAGGATGATCTGCCCCGGCACTATAGAGATAGACAGCCGCAATGTCCATTTCTGCGACGCTCCTTTTGAGCTCATGCGCAAGATCCGCGCCTCGTATTATCTCATCGGCGCGATGCTCGGCAGATTCGGCAGCGCAAAGACTACCATGCCCGGCGGCTGCAACTTCGGCGTTCGTCCCATCGACCAGCATATAAAGGGCATGACGGCGCTCGGCGCGGAGGTCGATGTCCGCAATGGCTTTGTCTATGCCGAGGCATCAGACGGCAAGCTGCACGGCGCGAAGATATACCTCGATAAGGTCTCCGTCGGCGCAACGATGAATATCATCCTGGCGGCGACCATGGCAAGCGGCAGAACGATAATCGAAAACGCGGCAAGAGAGCCGCATATAGTAGACCTTGCAAACTTCCTCAACTCCATGGGCGCGGATGTGCGCGGCGCGGGCACGGATACCGTCAAGGTAAACGGTGTTGAGCGCCTGCACGGCGGCAGCTACTCCATTATCCCCGACCAGATCGAGGCAGGGACATACATGGTAGCGGCAGCGGCCACCGGCGGCGAGGTGCTCGTCAGGAATGTCATTCCCAAGCATCTGGAGTGCATTTCAGCCAAGCTGCGCGAGACCGGCACTATAGTTCAGGAGTATGAGGACTCTGTCCTCGTCAAGGGCAACGGACACCTGCGCAAGGCAAATGTGAAGACCCTGCCATATCCCGGCTTTCCGACGGATATGCAGCCGCAGATGGGGGCGCTTCTTTGCATGGCAAACGGCACGAGCGTCATAACCGAGGGCATTTACGATAACCGTTTTAAATATGTAAACGAGCTGCGCAAGATGGGCGCGGATATTCAGGTTGACGGACGCATAGCCATTTTTGAGGGCGGCGCGAAGCTCACTGGAGCTCCCGTCATGGCCTGCGACCTCAGAGCGGGCGCGGCAATGGTCATTGCCGGTCTGTGCGCCAGCGGCAAGACAGAGATAGAGGATATACATTTTATCGAGCGCGGCTATGAAAACTTCGTCGGAAAGCTCAGAAAGCTCGGCGCGGACATCAGCATCGTCACATATCCCGACGAGCCGGAGCTGCGCGAAAAAGTAATATCGGTGGGATAAACAAAATATGCGTATAGTGACTTTTGCCAGCGGCTCTTCGGGCAATTGCAGCCTCGTTTCTGAGGGCAAAGCGAATATACTTATAGATGCGGGGATATCCATGCGCAGAACGCTTGCCGCTCTTGCGCAGCTCGGACTTACTCCGCAGGATCTGTGCGGAGTGCTCATAACCCATGAGCACTCCGATCATATTTCGGGGCTTTCGATGCTCATAAAGCATCATGACCTTAGTGTGTTCGCGCCAAAGCCTCTCTGCGAGGAGCTCTGCCGCTTAAAGCCGGATATAAAACATGATTTGAATAACATACCCGAGGACGACAAATTTGAGCTCGGCGGTATTGAGCTCGGCTGCTTTAAAACTATGCATGACGCGGCCTACAGCGTCGGCTACCGCTTCGAGGGCGAACAGACGCTCGGCTTTGCGACAGATACCGGCAGCATAAACGATGAGCTTCTGGAAGGACTCGAGGGAGCGCAGCTTGCGCTTATCGAGGCAAACCATGATATACAAATGCTCAAAAACGGACCTTATCCGTACTTTCTGAAAAGCAGGATACTTGCTCCCACAGGACATTTATCCAATGACGACAGCGCCTTGCTTGCAAATTATCTTGCATCTCACGGCGCAAGGCATATAATATTAGGGCACTTGAGCCGCGATAACGACACGCCCGAGCTTGCTCTCGGAGCGGTCAGATCGGCGGTTTCGAGCGAAAATGTGCAAATTAGTGTCGCTCCGGCAAATAATATGCTTGCAGTGGAGGCATGTGAGAGGGTACAATGCTCAATATAAGGATAGTGTGCGTCGGAAGGCTCAGGGAGCAGTTTTACATAGATGCGTTCAACGAATACTCAAAGCGCCTGTCGGCCTGCTGCAAGCTTGAATGCATAGAGCTGAGTGAAACAAAGCTGGGCTCCTCGCCGTCAGATAAGGAGATAGCCGCGGCGCTGGATAAGGAAGCGGCGGAGATAGAGCGCACTCTCGGCAGGGATGCCTATGTCATCGCCATGTGCGTCGAAGGCAGGCAGCTTAAAAGCGAGGCCTTCGCGCAGAGGATAAGCTCCCTTGCCGTGTCCGGCAGGGGAAGGCTGTGCTTTGTCATCGGCGGCTCGTTCGGCCTGTCGCCGAGAATAAAGCAGCGGGCGGACATGCGCCTGAGCATGAGTGAAATGACCTTTCCGCATCACCTTGCGCGGGTCATGCTCGCAGAGCAGCTCTATCGCGCCTTCAAGATAATCGAGGGCTCGAAATATCACAAATAACGGAGGGAACAATGGACGGAAAAGCAAGGCCCGAATGGGGCAGACGTATGACCGGCGAGCTTCTGAAGAAGTGGCCTAAGGACGAAAACGGCGAGCCGGTCGAGCCGGTTTTTCTTATTCACTGCAAGTGCCTTGACATCAACGATGAAATGATAGTAAACTTACTTGAGGCGTATGGTATCCCGTGCATCAGGCAGTATCCGAACGACGGCGACTTTGGCCGCCTCATCCTCGGAACGAGCGGCACGGGCGTTGAGATATATGTTCCGAAGACAATGTACGAGGACGCTGTCAATTTAAGTGAAGGGAGCGCAGAATATGACGAGAAATTATAAGGAAGAATATCAGAAGTGGCTGGACAGCCCCGCACTGAGCGAATCCGAGTGGGAGGAGCTCAACTCCATAGCAGACGACGAAAAGGAGATCGAAAGCCGCTTTTTCGCGCCGCTCGAGTTCGGCACTGCCGGACTGCGCGGAACGATGAAGCTCGGTCTGCATCAGATGAACGTCCATATCATCCGCCATGCGACTCAGGCCTTTGCAAACGTCATCAAGGCCGAGGGTGAGGACGCAATGAAAAAGGGCATAGCCATATGCTTTGACTGCCGCAACAACAGCGAGCTGTTCGCGCATGAGGCCGCCTGCGTCATGGCCGCAAACGGCATCCATGTCCGCATTTTTGACGCTCTGCGTCCCACGCCGGAGCTGAGCTTTGCCGTGCGCTATTACGGGACGACGGCGGGGCTGAACATAACCGCGTCGCACAATCCCAAGGAGTATAACGGCTATAAGGTCTATTGGTCCGACGGTGCGCAGCTTCCGCCGCAGCACGCCGAGGCTATCGCGGAGCAGATGAGCAGGATAGATATATTCGATGATTTCGTCAGCTGCGATTTTGACGAGGCTCTCGCGCAGGGGAAGATGGAAATGATAGGCAGCGAGACCGACGAGGCGTACCTTGAGCGGGTGCTCGGACAGGCGATCAACAAGACTGTCGTCGCAAAAACCGCGCCGGAGCTCAGGATCGTCTACACGCCCTTCCACGGAGCCGGTCACAGGCTTGTCCCCGAGGCGCTGCACCGTCTGGGCATAACTCAGCTTTACCCCGTGCCCGAGCAGATGGTCATCGACGGCAATTTCCCCACGGTCGAAAGCCCCAATCCCGAAAATCCGGAGGGCTTTTATCTCGCGGTCGATCTCGCCAAAAAGGTCGGCAGCGACCTTATAATAGGAACAGACCCCGATTCCGACCGCATCGGCGTAATGGTGCGCTCGGGCGAGGACTATGTGTCCATCACCGGCAACCAGCTCGGCGTTCTGCTGCTCGACTATGTCATAAGCGCGCGCCGTGCAGCAGGCGCCCTGCCGGAGAACGCTGGAGCACTCAAGAGCATCGTCACCACCGAAATGGCAAAGACCGTCGCCGAAGCAAACGGCGTGCATTTTGAGGACACCTTTACGGGCTTCAAGTTCATGGCCGAGCGTATCGCCCAGTGGGAAAAGGCCGGAAGCTATAAATACATCTTCGCCTTTGAGGAGAGCTACGGCTATATGATGGGCGACTATGTCCGCGATAAGGACGCTGTCACGGCTTCCATGATGGTCGCGGAGATGGCGGCTTACTATTACGACAAGGGCATGAACCTCAGTCAGGCGATGGAGAGCCTGTACGAAAAGTACGGACGCTACGCCGAAAAGACCCTGAACCTCGTCATGCCCGGCCTCGACGGTCTTGCCAAAATGAAAAACCTCATGGCAGAGCTGCGCGGAAACCCGCCCAAGCAGATAGCAGGCGTTGAGGTGTTCAGGCTGCGCGATTATTCCGACGGCAGCATAAAGGTCCCCGAGCTCGGCGTTATGGGTCAGACCCCGATAAAGGGCTCGAACGTTCTGTACTTTGAGCTTGCCGACGCGACGAGCTTTATCGTCCGTCCCTCCGGCACAGAGCCCAAGGTCAAAGTCTATATCCTCTGCAAGGGCGCGGATAAGGCCGAATGCGACGCAAAGCTCGCAAAATATTCCGAATATGCAGAAGGCCTGAGAAAATGAAGGATAAAATAAGTCAGCTCTTTAAACTGTTCTGCACCTTTGCCGTGGTAGGCGTTACGACCTTCGGCGGCGGCTACGCGATGCTGCCGGCGCTGCAGCGCGAGGTCGTCGAAAAGCGCGGCTGGGCTGACGACGAGGAGATCATGGACTGGTACGCAATCGGCCAGTGTACGCCCGGCGTTATCGCGGTCAATACCGCGACCTTTGTCGGACAGAAGCAGGCCGGCGTTATCGGCGGCATAGTCGCAACGCTCGGCGTTGTGTTCCCCTCGCTTGTCATCATAACGATCATCGCGGCGTTCATCCAGAACTTTGCGCACCTTCCCGCGGTGCAGAGCGCCTTTGCCGGTATCCGCGTGTGCGTGTGCGTGCTTATCCTCAACGCGGTCGTGAAGCTGTGGAAAAAATCCGTTATCGACTGGAAAACGCTCCTTATATTCATAGCGGTGTTCCTGTGCAGCGTGCTTCTGGATATCTCGCCGGTCATTTATGTCATTTTGGCGGCGCTTGCCGGTATAGTAATAAAGGAACTGGAGGCGCGTAAGGCATGATATATCTGCGCCTGTTCTGGGAGTTTTTCAAAACCGGCCTCTTCGCCGTCGGCGGCGGACTGGCAACGCTTCCGTTTATCTATGATATGTCCGACCGCATGGGCTGGTTTACCTATCAGCAGATAGCGGACATGATCGCAATATCCGAGTCAACGCCGGGTCCTATCGGCGTAAACACCGCAACCTATGTCGGCTATATAACCGGCGGCCTGCCCGGTGCGGTCATTGCAACGCTCGGGCTTGTAACACCGGCGATCATCATCATACTCATCATTGCCACCTGCCTTAAAAAATTCAGGGAGAACCGCTTTGTGGACAGCGCCTTTTACGGCCTGCGCCCCGCCTCTGCCGGGCTTATCGCCGCAGCGGGCTTTTCTGTGGTGCTCATAGCGCTCGTGCAGGTGGACGCCTTCAAGGCAAGCGGAAGCCTCCTCGACCTGTTTTCGTGGAAGGGACTGCTGCTCGCAGCGGTGATATGGGTGCTCACGAATCTCGTGAAGAAAACAAAGGATCTGCACCCGATATTCTATATCGCGGCCTCAGCCGTTGCCGGAATACTGTTCTTTTAAAATATTACAGCCGCGCCGAGCAGCGCCATAGCCGCAGCGGTAAGCGCAAGGCAAAACCGTCCGATCATGTATCGGGCGGTTTTTATATCCGTTCCGGCAGTTATGGCAAGGGTCTGGAAATGGACGGACAGCCCGCCCCATGAGAGGATAAACGCGGCAAGCGCGAGATTAAGCGGGCTCATGCCGAGCCCCGCCATGCTGCCGATGCCGTTTCCGAGCTCAAGCATACCGGCCAGCAGCGCACGGCAGAAGCCAAGCTCCGCTCCGAGCCGGTACGACAGCTCGCCTGCCGATATACGCATTATATCCATGCCGTCGAGCACACCGCTGAGGGCGGAGAACGCAAGTATGAAGGAGCACACGCCGAGAACGGAGTCGGCAGAGCGCTTTACCGAGGCCGTGAACGCCGCCGAAAAGCTCACGGGCGAGAAAATATCTCCGTCATAGCAGACATCGCAGGGCGCTTTGGGGCTGATGATAAGCCCGAGGATGAGCGCCGCGAGGATGTGAACGGCATACAAAAAGAAGCCGGCGGCAGCGGAGGAGAACACGCCTATACCGGCAGCGCCGACAATGAACGCAGGGCCTGAGTTGTTGCAGAATACGATAAGCCGCGATGCCTCGCCGCGGCCTATGAGACCATGAGCGCGCAGCTGCGCGATATATGCCGCGCCCAGCGGATAGCCGCCGGTCAGACCGATAATAAAGGCCGTCACGCCGAAGCCCGATATGCCGAGCCTTGCCCCGAGCGGCGCGAGCGCGTTGGATATGAGCCTTGCCGCGCCCAGCTCGTTTAAGAGATTTACCGCGATGAAAAACGGGAGCAGCGAGGGGATTATCATCTGTGCACACATGGCAAGACCGTCTCTCACGGCCTCGGCTGCGGCCTGCGGAAAGCTCAGCAGCGCGGCGAAGGCGGCGAGAGCTGCAAGAATATACAGCGCCTTTTTCAAGATATCAGCTCCTTGTCCGTGTATTAAGCTATGCCCTCCGGCATAGGTTTAGACTGCGGAGGTGTTGATATATGAAAGCAAAACGGGGCAGTGCCGAGCTGCTTGCCGACAGGCTCGACATTCCGGCCAATGCCTTGGGCAGCATGAAGCTCAGCCTCTGCGGAAGGAGCCGCCTGCTCATAGAAAACCACGGCGGAATAATAAGCTACGGCGACGCGCTCATAGTGATATGCTGCGGCAAAACGAAGCTCAGCGTGCTCGGCGACGACCTGCGTCTTGAAGCCATGAGCGCCGGAGATATGCTCATCTGCGGCAGGATCACGGCGTTGGAGTTTGAAGAATGAAAAAGCTTTACGATCTTGCACACGGAACGGTCAAGCTTGAGGCCGGAGGAGCCGAGCCCGAGAGGATACTCAATTTCTGCGCAGAGCATGGCATAGTGTTCTGGGAAGCGAGCCCCTGCGAGGATTTTGCGATAAGCTTCTGCGCATACAGCTCCGCTCTGCCGCTTATCATGTCGCAGAACGGGAAAAACGGCCTTGAGCTGAAGCTCCTGCACGAAAGGGGCGGAAGGAGGCTTGTGCTCAGCGCCAGAAGACGGGCGGTGCTCCTAACACTCGGCGTTTTGAGCATAGCTCTTGCCGCGGTGTCCTCGCTGTTTCTGTGGAGCATCGAGATAGAGGGCAGCGATACGCTCAGCGAGGCGCAGATACTGCGGGTCTTGTCCGAATGCGGCGTTGATTACGGCGCGTTCTGGCCCTCGCTTTCTTCGGACGCGGTACGCAGCCATGTCGTTGCCGAAATGCCGGAGATCGCGTGGCTGAGCCTGAACGTGCGCTCGTCGCGGGCGCAGGTCGTCATTCACGAGCGCGTGGATAAGCCGGAGATAGTTAACGAAAAAGCGCCCTGCGATATCGTCGCGGCAAAAAGCGGAGTCATAAGGCGCATGTCCGTTCTCGAGGGCGAGAGCGCGGCGGCTGAGGGCAGTGCGGTCATAAAGGGCGACGTGCTCGTGCGCGGACTTATGAGCAGCGAAACTGGAGATGCGCGCTATGTGCATTCCATGGCGCAGGTGATCGCCGATACATGGTACGAGATAAGCGCCCAGGCTCCGCTCACGCAGGAGCAAAAGGGCGAAAAGCTGCGCACGGACACCGCATTTTCGCTCGTTATCGGGAAAAAGCGGATAAATTTTTTCTCTGACAGTAGAAATAAATACACAAGTTGTGATAAAATAAATAAATTAAGGTACATATCCCTCGGCGAGGTGTTCACGCTGCCGGTCGGATATGCCCTTGAGCGCACGACACAGTACGAAACAAGCACCGTGCCCATCGACGAGGATAAGACCGTTGAGAGGCTGAAGGCAACGCTCGAAGCCGAGCTTTGGCGGCGTATCGGCGAGGGACAGATCGTCTCGAAAGAGTATACGGTCTCGAAAAGCGAAGGCTTGCTGACTGTGACGCTGCGCGCTCAGTGTACTGAGAACATTGCCAAGGAGGCAGACTATGATTGAAAGAACGATAGAGGTCGAAAGAATGGAGCACGTCATAAGCGTGTTCGGCTCGTTTGACCGCAATTTGAGCATAATCGAGTCCGAGCTCGGAGTGAAGGTGCTCGACCGTGAAAACAGGATACACATCTGCGGCGAGGAGGAGAGCGCCATGCTCGCGGAAAAGGCCATAAACGGCCTTCTGACGCTGGCCGCACGGGGCGAGAGCATCGACGCACAGAACGTGCGCTATATCCTCAAGCTCGTGTCGGAGGGCAAGGAATCAAAGATAAACGAGCTTGCCGGTGATGTTGTGTGCATAACGGCAAAGGGCAAGCCCGTAAAGGCCAAGACGCTCGGACAGAAAAGCTACTGCGACGCTATCGCAAACAACACCATAACCCTCGGCATAGGCCCCGCGGGCACGGGCAAGACCTACCTTGCAGTCGCGGCGGCGGTCGCGGCGTTCAGAGCCGAGGAGGTAAACCGCATAATCCTGACACGCCCCGCGGTCGAGGCTGGCGAGCGCCTCGGCTTCCTGCCGGGCGATCTGCAAAGCAAGGTTGACCCGTATCTGCGCCCGCTGTACGATGCGCTGTTTGATATGCTCGGAGCGGATACCTATCAGAAATACCTCGAGCGCGGCAATATCGAGGTCGCGCCGCTGGCATACATGCGCGGACGCACGCTCGACGACAGCTTTATTATCCTCGACGAGGCGCAGAACACCTCGCGTGAGCAGATGAAAATGTTCCTCACGCGCATAGGCTTCGGCTCAAAGGTCGTTATAACCGGCGATATCACGCAGATAGACCTGCCCGAGGATAAGGTCAGCGGCCTGAAGATAGCGATGAAGGTGCTCGACGGCATCGAGGATATCTCTATCTGCCGACTCACGGGAGCGGATGTCGTGCGGCACAGGCTCGTTCAGAAGATTATCGAGGCATACGAGGTATATGACAAGAAAAATCCGCCCGAGCCCGTCAAAAGAGCCGGAGCATACAAGAGGAAAAAACAATGATAAAGCATGAGATATATGTAAGCCGCGAAAAAAGCGGCATGGGACATAATAACGCCGCCGCGCTTATAAAAAAGGCCGCAGCAAGCGCGCTTGCTGCCGAGGGCGCGGACAGACCCTGCCTTATAAGCGTCATGCTCACGGACAACGAGGGCATACGCGAGATAAACAGGGACTTTCGCGGCATAGACGCGGCAACGGACGTGCTGTCGTTTCCCTTAAACGAGCTCAGCCCCGGGAAATTCGACGCATCGCTGTGCGATACCGACCCCTACACCGGAGCTGTCATGCTCGGCGACATGATGATATCGCTCGAGCGCTGCGCCGAGCAGGGCGCGGAGCTCGGTCACGGCTTTGACAGGGAAGTGAGCTACCTTACGGTGCACAGCGTCCTGCATCTGCTCGGCTACGATCACGTCGATGAGGGCAAAATGAAAAAGCAGATGCGTACAAGAGAAAAAGAAATTATGGGAGACATATGACATGATAAGCAAAACAGCAATGATAACGATATGCGGCCGCCCGAACGTCGGCAAATCGACGCTCACGAACGCCCTCGTCGGCGAAAAGATAGCGATAGTGTCCAATAAGCCGCAGACAACAAGAAACCGCATAAGCGCCGTGGTCAATCGCGGCGATACGCAGTTTGTGATAATCGACACGCCGGGCTTTCATAAGCCGAGAACGCGCCTTGGCGACTACATGGTCAACGTCGTCAAGGAAAGCGTCGCCGATGTTGACGCGGTGATGCTGCTTGTCGAGCCCATTGCCAACATAGGCCGTCAGGAGGAGGAGCTCATAGCCCGCATAAAGGAAACCGGCGTTCCGGCGATACTTGTAATAAACAAGATAGACACCGTCGAGAAGACCGAGCTTCTGGAGGTCATGTCGGCCTACTCCGCGGCGCATGGCTTTGACGCGATAATCCCCATGTCGGCAAAAAACGGCGAGGGACTCGATGAGCTTCTGGCGGAGCTCGAAAAATACGCGCAGCCCGGCCCGCAGCTTTTCCCCGACGATATGATATGCGACCAGCCGGAAAAGCAGATATGCGCCGAGCTCGTGCGCGAAAAGCTCCTTTTGTGCCTCGATAAGGAGATACCGCACGGAACAGCCGTCGAGGTAACGCGCTTTACCGAGCGCGATAACGGCATCATTGACCTTGACGTGACCATCTACTGCGAAAAGGCCAGCCACAAGGGCATCATCATCGGAAAGCAGGGCGCTATGCTCAAAAGGATCGGTGAGCTTGCACGGCGCGATATCGAGGCCTTCATGGGAACCAAGGTCTTCCTCCAGACATGGGTAAAGGTCAAGGAAAACTGGCGCGACAGCAGCGCGCAGCTGCGAAACTTCGGCTTTACGGAATAATTACCATGCATGATCGCCCGCCGTGCGCCCGATACTGATCGTATCGGAGGTAGCCATATGAGCGACGATATACTGTGGCAGATCTTTGCCGAGACCGGCGACCCGATGAGCTGGCTCATGCACAGAGCGTCGGAGAAGCAAAGAGAAAAGCAAGGGAATAAAACAACATCGGCGGAGGAGTGCCCTTCGCCGGAGGACTGAGCGATTACATATGTTTAAAACGACAAGGGGACTTATTCTGCGTGAGGTGCGATACAAGGAGGCCGACAGGATACTCACCGTTCTGACGGAGGATATGGGCAGGCTGACCGTCAAGGCTCGCGGGGCGCTGCGCAAAAACAGCAAAAACTCGGCCTCGACGCAGCTTCTGGTGTTTTCGGAGCTTACGCTGCTCGAGCGCGGCGGCTACTGGTCGGTGAGCGAGGGCTCGACGATAGAGGAGTTCAAGGGACTGCGCGGCGATATAAAAGCGCTGTCGCTTGCAAGCTATTTTGCCGAGTGCACAGAGGCACTTTCCGAGGAGGGAAACCCCGACCCGCTGCTGCTGCAGCTTATACTCAACTGCCTTTTCGCCCTGTCAAACGGACTGTACCCGCAGGAGCATATAAAGACAGCGTTCGAGATGCGCCTGATGGCGCTCGCGGGCTATGAGCCGAACCTCACCTCCTGCTGCGTGTGCGGCTCGTCAGAGCCGGTATCTCCGCGCTTCAGTCCGCGCAACGGCGTTATCTGCTGCCGCGAGTGCGGCAATGCGCAGGTGCAGGCAAGCTGCGAGCTGTGTCCGGCATCGCTTCAGGCGCTCAGGTATATAGTATACGCTCCGGCGCGAAAAATGCTTGCCTTCACGCTTCCGGACGATGCGCTCCGGCGAGCGTCAAGGGCAGCCGAGGCGTATCTTCTCACGCAGACAGAAAGAAAATTTTCCATTCTCGATTATTGGAGACAGATAAAATAATGGATTTCTACGAAAAATCACTGAACATACTGGAGCTTCCCGCAGTGCTCGATATGCTCGCCGCAGAGGCGGTCACGGAGGGCGGCAGGGAGGCCTGCCTGGAGCTGCGCCCGAGCGCGGACAGGAGCGATGTCAAAAACCGCCTCGCGGAAACGAGCGCGGCAAAGGAAATGATGGTCGTGCGCGGCAGCCCCTCGCTGTCCGGCGTTAAGGATATCCGCCCCTCGCTGAGCAGAGCGGATCTCGGCGGCAGCCTGAACACGGTCGAGCTGCTGAATATCGCCCGCGTTTTGCAGTGCGCACGGCTCGTTAAGGGCTACACCTCCGACGATAAGCTCGGCAAAAGCTGCATCGACCACCTGTTTGCCGCGCTTCACGCAAACCGCTTCCTTGAAGAGAAGATAACGGGCTCGATAGTAGGCGAGGACGAGATAGCCGATGCCGCGTCGCCCGAGCTTGCCAATATCCGCCGCAAGATCCGCGCCGCCGGAGCGCGTGTGCGCGACTGCCTGCAAAAGATAATCTCCTCGCCGTCCTACGCGAAGGTTTTGCAGGAGCCGATCATAACCATGCGCTCGGATCGCTTCGTCGTACCCGTCAAGGCCGAATGCAAGGGCGCGATACAGGGCCTTGTACACGATATCTCGGCTTCGGGCGCTACGCTTTTCATAGAACCCATGGCGGCGGTCAAGGCAAATAACGAGCTGCGCGAGCTCACGGCAAAGGAAAAAACGGAGATCGAGCGCATCCTTGCGGAGCTTTCAGCCGACTGTGCGGCTCACGCAGAGGATATAGCCTCGGACTATTCCTATCTCATAACGCTCGACGGCATATTTGCCCGCGCAAAGCTTTCGTATAAGCTCGACGGCATAGAGCCGCAGCTGCGCGATAAGGGCGTTGTGCTGCGCCGTGCGCGGCACCCGCTGCTGCCCAAGGACAAGGCCGTGCCCATAAGCCTTGAGCTCGGCGAGGATTATGATACGCTGATCATAACAGGACCCAACACCGGCGGCAAGACAGTCACACTCAAAACCATCGGACTTCTCAACGTCATGGCGCAGTGCGGCCTGCATATACCGGCTGACGACGGCAGCGGTGTTCCCGTCTACGGGCATGTGCTTGCGGATATCGGTGACGAACAGTCCATCGAGCAGAACCTGTCCACCTTCTCGGCACACATGACGAACATCGTGCATATATTAAACGAGTGCGGCGACAGGTCGCTGCTGCTGTTTGACGAGCTCGGCGCGGGCACAGACCCCACCGAGGGCGCGGCGCTTGCCATTGCCGTCATAGAGCATGCGCGAAAAATGGGCGCTGACGTTGCGGCGACGACGCACTACGCCGAGCTGAAGGTCTACGCAACGAACGAAAACGGGATACAGAACGCCTCCTGCGAGTTTGACGTTGAAACGCTCAGCCCGACCTACAGGCTGCTCGTCGGCGTTCCCGGCAAGTCCAACGCCTTTGCAATATCCGAGCGGCTGGGACTGAGCAGGGACATAATCGACGACGCGAAGGCGCGCATAGGCGTTCAGAACGCAAGCTTTGAGGCGACGATAGAAAAACTTGAGCAGACAAGGGCGCTGCTCGAACGCGACAGGGCGGAGACCGCAAAAAAGCTGCGCGAGGCGGAGGAAAACGCGAAAAAGGCGGCGTTTCTGCGCGCCGAGCTCTCCGTGCGGCTCGAAAAGGCCGACGAGAAGGCCCGCCGCGAGGCCGAGCGCATAATCGCCGAGGCACGGGAAACGGCGGAGAGCACCTTTGCCGAGCTCGACGATATGCGCAGGAGGATAAACGAGGATGAGCAGGCTCAGGAGGTAAACCGCGCCCGCAGCGAGCTCCGGCGCAGGCTCAACGAGCAGCAGGGAAAGCTAAAGGCCAAGGAGCCGGAGAAGCCAAAGGAGGACAAAAAATCCGCACGGGAGCTCAGAGCGGGCGACACGGTCGAGATAAAGTCCATGGGCGTAAAGGCCGAGGTCATAGATATAAATCCCGACGGAACGCTCAATCTCCGCGCCGGAATTATGAGCGTAAAGCTCAAGCCCGAGGACGTGTACCTCGTTGAGGGTCACGCCGCAAAGCAGAAAAAGCAAAGCGTCAGCATTGCCGGAGGCACAGCGCCGCGTGCCGCCGTGAGCCCAGAGATAGATCTGCGCGGCATGGAGAGCATCGAGGCGGTCAACGCCGCCGAGCAGTATATCGACAGCGCCGTTATGGGAAAGCTGAAGACCGTGACCATAATACACGGCAAGGGAACAGGCGCACTTCGCGCCGCCGTCCAGCAGATGCTCAAACGCAATAAAGCGGTCAAAAGCTTCAGATTGGGTCGTTTCGGCGAAGGCGAAAGCGGCGTAACAATAGTCGAATTGAAATAAAAGCAATCGAGAAAATTTATTAATAATGTGTAAATCTACGAAATAGACAAAATCAGTTGACCTTTTTTAAATAATTTGCTAAAGTAAAGGTAATCTTTTGTGATAAGGTAATCTTTTTGTGTCAAGAGGAGTGGCGAGAATGGTAACCAAAGAAGTAGTTATTAATAATCAGGTGGGACTCCACGCAAGACCTGCTACTTTCTTCATTCAGAAGGCTAATGAATTCAAAAGCAGCATCTGGATCGAGAAGGAGGACAGGCGCGTTAATGCCAAGAGCCTGCTCGGCGTTCTCTCTTTGGGCATCGTCAAGGGCACTGCCGTGAACCTTATTGCCGACGGTGCTGACGAGGCAACTGCTGTCGATACGCTTTCCGAGCTTATCGCATCCGACTTTACCGAGTAATATAAGAACAAAAATGAACGAAGCTAAGGGCGTGTTGACAACACGCCCTTATTCGCTATATCTTATTTGCTGTATACGGAGCAATACTGACATGAAAAAAGAAAACAGAGCGATACTCGAAATGCTCATATGCGCGGCGCTGTGGAGCATTGCGGGAATATTTATAAAGCTTATACCGTGGAACTCCTTTGTCATATCCGCGCTGCGGAGCTTTTTCGCGGGACTGACTGTGCTTGCATACATAAAGCTGAAGGGCTACAAAATAACAATCAACCGCCATACGCTCGTCCCCGGTGTGCTGCTTGGCATAGTGTATATCGCCTTTGTCGCGGCAAACAAGCTCACAACAGCCGCAAATGCCATCGTTCTGCAATTTACGGATACGATATTCATAGTCATATTCTCGGCGCTGTTCTTCGGTCAGCGCTTTAAAAAGCGCGACGTGATCGCCGTTATATGCACCTTTATCGGCATTGCCATGTTCTTTCTCGACCAGCTTTCCGACGGTTATCTGCTCGGCAACTTCGTTGCCATCTTTGCCGGAGCCTGTCTTGCCGGAATGTTCATCACCATGGGCAAGGCCGAGCCGCCCGAGCGCTTTTCGGCGATGCTCATAGGCCAGATATTTGCCTTCCTGTTCGGCCTGCCGTTTATCATAACGACAAAGCCGGAGCTTTCCGCACTGCCGGTGCTGTATATAATCATCCTCGGCGTTTTGCAGCTGGGCATACCGTATATCCTCTACGGCAGGGCGGCAGAGCACTGCCCACCGCTTGCATGCAGCCTGCTCGGTGCGGTCGAGCCGCTTTTAAACCCCGTGTGGGTGCTCATATTCGACGGCGAAAAACCCGGCCTGTTCGCCTTCATAGGCGGCATTATAGTTATCGTCTCCGTAACGGCGTGGTGCATTGCCGGAAGCAGGGACAGTGAGGAAAAAGATGCGCGAAAAGCTGCTTGAAAAGGCAAATAAGCTGCCGATGCTGCCGGGCGTGTATATCATGCTCGACGCGGCGGGGCAGGTCATATATGTCGGCAAGGCCAAAAAGCTCAAAAACCGTGTGACGAGCTATTTTCGAGGCTCGCACCTGCCCAAGGTCGAGGCCATGGTGCAGAAGGTCGCGGACTTCAACGTCATCGTCGTAAGCTCCGAGTTTGAGTCGCTGATCCTTGAAAACTCGCTTATAAAGCAGCATCAGCCGCATTATAACATCCTTTTAAAGGACGATAAGGGATATCCCTTTATAAGACTGGATAAAAAAGCTCCGTATCCGCGCTTTACCATCACTGCGAGCGCTAAGAAAGACGGAGCCGTATACTTCGGCCCCTTCGGAGGCCGGAGCGTTACGCACGATATTATAGATGCAGCGTCCAAGGCGGTCGGGCTTGCGACCTGCTCAAAGCGCTTTCCACGCGATATCGGCAGGGACAGGCCCTGCCTTAACTACCACATGGGCAATTGCCGCGGCTGGTGCAGGGGAGAGCCGGCGCAGGAGGAGTACCGCCTCGCCGTCGAGCAGGCCTGCCTCATTCTGGACGGCAAAACCTCTGAACTCGTTGAAGAGCTCACGGCGAAGATGCTGGAGGACTCCGAGCAGCTGCGCTTTGAAGCAGCGGCGGAAAAGCGCGACAGGATAAAAGCGATACAGAGCGTTTCCAACAAGCAGAAGGTCATAGCCACGGCCTTTTCCGATACCGATGCCGTCGGCTTTTCCCGAGGCGCCAAGAGCTGCTTTGTCGTTCTGCATTTTAACGGCGGCTCGCTCACGGGCAAGGACTTTGAGCTCGTCTCCGAGCCGCTTGAGAGCGACTGCGAGGCGGTATCGTCGTACATGCGCCAGTATTACGCCGCCCTGCGCGGCTCGCTGCCTAAGAATATCCTCCTGCGCGAAATGCCGGAGGATGCAGAGGCACTCGAGCAGCTGCTTGCGCAGCTTTCCGGCCACAGGGTGAGCATCGAAGCGCCCCAGAGAGGGGAGAGACTGCGCCTTGTCGAGCGTGCGGAGATGAACGCCTCCGAGGAGATACTGCGAGCCACAACCGTCCAGCAGCGGCGCACCAATACGCTGCTGTGGCTCCAGAGGTCGCTGGAGCTGCCTGAGTACCCCGGGCGCATCGAGGCCTTTGACGTGTCAAACCTCGGCGACACGGGCATCGTTGCGGCGATGACTGTGCACCGTGACGGCAAGCCCTGCAAAAAGGACTACCGCAAATTCAGGATACGCGAGCTGGATATACGCGACGACTATGCGAGCATGTCGCAGGCGGTGTACCGCCGCTTTGCCCGTCTCAAAAACGGCGACGGCGGCTTTTCGGAAAAGCCGCAGCTGCTGCTCATAGACGGCGGCATAGCTCACGCCGCCGCAGCAGAAAGAGCGCTCGCAGAGCTCGGCATAAGTGTGCCGGTGTTCGGCATGGTAAAGGACGACCGGCACAGAACGCGGGCTCTGGTCACGAGCGCGGGGCACGAGATATGCATAAACGGAAACCCCGCGGCCTTTGCGCTTATCGGCAACATTCAGGAGGAGACGCACCGCTTTGCCATTGAATATCAGCGCTCGCTGCGAAACGAGAGCTTCGGCTCGGAGCTCAGCTCCATACAGGGTGTCGGCAGCGCCAGGAAAAACGAGCTGCTGCGCCATTTCAAAACGCTCAAGGCGATAAGAGCCGCGAGCATGGACGAGCTGTGCGCCGCCGTTCCCAAGAATACGGCAAAGGCGGTCTTTGAATACTATCATAAAAACGAGGATGAGACATGAGAATAATAAGCGGAACAAAGCGCGGCAAAAAGCTCAGAGAGCCTGATAATTACGATATACGCCCCACGACCGACATGGTCAAGGAGTCGATGTTCAACATCATCCAGTTTGACATCGAGGGCAGGCGGGTGCTCGACCTCTTTGCCGGTACGGGTCAGCTCGGCCTTGAGTGCCTCAGCCGCGGCGCAAGGGAGGTCACCTTCGTCGATCAGAGCAGGGAGGCCATAGCCATTGTAAAGCAGAATATAAAAAGCTGCGGCTTTGAAGCGCGTGTTGTTCAGAGCGACTCAATAGCCTTTCTTGAGCGCGGCGCAAGGTTCGACCTTATCCTGCTCGACCCCCCTTATGCGACAAATCTTATAGATAAAGCGCTGCAGATCATCAATTCCGTTGACATCTTGACGGAAAGTGGTATAATTGTGTGCGAAAGTGGGCGCGAAAAGCCCATGCCGGAGATGAATATGCCCTACTTTAAGTGTAAGGAGTACACCTACGGCAAAGTTAAGCTTACTACCTACAGCAGGGAGACAAATACATGAGCATAGCCATATGCCCCGGCAGCTTCGATCCGATAACGCTCGGCCACCTCGATATCATCCGCCGTTCGGCTAAGATATTCGACAAGGTCATAGTATGTATAATGTTCAATTCAACGAAAACAAAGCCGATGTTCACGATAGACGAGCGCGTCAATATGGTCAAAAAGGTCGTCGGCAGCATCCCGAACGTCGAGGTCGATACCTCCGACGGACTGCTTGCAGAGTATGCAAAGCGCTTCGAGGGCGCGGTGCTGGTCAAGGGAATGAGGGCGACCTCCGACTTTGAATATGAATTTCAGATGAACCTTATCAATAAGAAAATAAACCCCGCGCTTGAAACGATGTTTCTTGCGTCAAGCGAAAAATATACTTTCCTGAGCTCGTCCGTTGTGCGTGAAATGGCATCCTACGGTGCCGATCTTTCGGGCTTTGTTCCGTGCGAGATAAAGGAAGAGATAGCTGAAAAGGCAAAGCAATGGAGGTAGTAACATGAGCGAGAAAAATGTTGAGGTAATGGAGCTTATCGAAACTCTGTACAGCATGGTGACCGAGGCATGGGGAGTCCCTCTCGGAAACGATAAGTGCATAGTAGAGAGAGAAAATGTCCTTGAGATACTCAATGAGATAAAAACGCGCATACCCGTGGAGCTTGCCGAGGCAAAGCGTCTTGTTTCCGCGCGCGACGAGTTTATCGGCAACGCAAAGCGCGAGGCGGAGTCGATACGCAAGAACGCCGAGGATAAGGCCCGCGCCATGCTCGAGGAGCAGGAGATCGTGCGCGTCGCAAAGCAGCACAGCACGGAGCTGGTCAATAATGCCGAGTATAAATCCAAGGAGCTGCGCCGCGTGGCAAACGAATATGTCGATGAGATCCTCCGCCGCACGGAGGAGACCGTCGGTGCGGCGCTCAAGAGCATAAACCAGTCAAGAGCGAGCTTCCGCAGTCTTGCAGGCTCCGCGGCTCCCGCGCAGCCGGTCAGTCAGGACGATGAGGAAGAATAAGAAAGCTTAAAAACCTGCCCCTGTCCGGCATCGGACAGGGGCGTTCTATACCCTTTTTATAAGAAAAATTCAAAAACCGGACTGATTTTTGTGTAAAAAATTCTTGACTGATTTTGTGTAATATGCTACAATTTCAGTCTGTGTGGGTTAAGTGCGCCCAAAAGTGCGCGATCCACGCAAAAACCTTGAAATTCAAGGAATTTTTCAAGAAAGGAGAAATGAAAATTGCCTACGTTTAACCAGCTGGTGAGAAAAGGCAGAGAGAAGTCTACCTACAAGTCCAACTCCCCCGCAATGCAGAAGGGTCTCAACACCCTGAAAAATTGCGAGACCGACCTGAGCTCTCCCCAGAAGAGAGGCGTCTGCACCGCAGTCCGTACCTCTACCCCCAAGAAGCCTAACTCCGCACTGCGTAAGATTGCCCGTGTGCGTCTGACCAACGGTTACGAAGTCACCGCTTACATTCCCGGTGTCGGCCATAACCTTCAGGAGCATAGCGTTGTTATGATCCGCGGCGGCCGTGTCAAGGATCTCCCCGGTGTTCGTTACCACATCATTCGCGGCACGCTCGACGCTCAGGGCGTCACGGGTCGTATGCAGGCTCGCTCCAAGTACGGCGCGAAGAGACCCAAGGCTGCAAAGAAGTAATTTCCAACAAGCAAAATTTTGCCCTGTTGTCTACTATATAATATTAGACCTCGGGGCGCAGACGGAGCGGCTCAGTTCCGTTCCGAGTACCTGTGAAGTCATTTTTTAATGAAGGAGGGAAGCACAGTGCCCAGAAGAGGTAATGTTCCCAAAAGAGAAATCTTACCCGATCCTATGTACAATAGTGTTCTGGTGACCAAGCTCATCAACGCTATTATGCTGGACGGCAAAAAGGGTGTTGCTCAGAAGGTCGTTTACGACGCTTTTGACATCATCAAGGAGAAGACCGGCAAGGAGCCCCTTGAAGCCTTCACCGAAGCAATGAACAACATCATGCCCAGCCTCGAAGTCAAGGCTCGCCGTGTCGGCGGTGCAACTTATCAGGTTCCTATCGAAGTAAGACCCGCACGCCGTCAGACTCTCGGCCTTCGCTGGCTGGTCGGCTATGCCCGCAAGCGCGGCGAAAAGACCATGAAGGAGCGTCTTGCAGGCGAGATCATGGATGCCTGCAACAACCTCGGCGCATCTGTCAAGAAGCGCGAGGATACCCACAAGATGGCAGACTCCAACAAGGCCTTCGCACACTTCAGATGGTAATCCTATCAGGAGAAGATTATGCCAAGACAGTACTCACTTGAAAAAACAAGAAATATCGGTATCATGGCTCACATTGACGCCGGCAAAACTACGACTACCGAGCGTATTCTGTATTACACCGGCGTAAACTACAAGATCGGCGAGACTCACGAGGGTACCGCGACCATGGACTGGATGGAGCAGGAGCAGGAGAGAGGTATAACCATAACCTCCGCCGCGACCACCTGCCACTGGCGCGATACCAGGATCAACATCATTGATACTCCGGGTCACGTTGACTTTACCGTCGAGGTCGAGCGTTCGCTCCGTGTTCTTGACGGCTGTGTGACCGTATTGTGTGCCAAGGGCGGCGTTGAGCCGCAGTCCGAGACAGTTTGGAGACAGGCAGACCATTACAATGTTCCCCGCATGATATACGTCAACAAGATGGATATCATGGGCGCAGACTTCTACCATGTCCTCGACATGGTGCATGACAGACTCAAATGTAATGCAGTGCCCATCCAGCTCCCGATCGGCGCCGAAGCGGATTTCCGTGGCATAATCGATCTGGTTGAGATGAATGCCCGCATTTATTACGATGATCTCGGCAACGATATGCGCACCGAGGAGATACCCGAGGACATGCGCGATCTGGCCGAGGAGTACCATGTAAAAATGCTGGAGGCTATCTCGGATTTCGACGACGAGATAATGATGCTTTATCTCGACGGCGAGGAGGTCCCGCAGGATATGATCCGTGCAGCCATCAGAAAGGCCACCTGCGCCGTAAAGATGGTTCCCGTGGTCTGCGGCACCTCGTATAAGAACAAAGGCGTGCAGAAGCTGCTCGACGCTATCGTTGAGTACATGCCCTCGCCGCTGGACATTCCCGCTATCAGCGGTGTAAACCCGAAGACCGACGAGGAGGAGACCCGCGAGGCTTCCGATGAGGCTCCGTTCTCCGCACTCGCGTTCAAGATCATGACCGACCCCTTCGTTGGCCGCCTGAGCTTCTTCCGTGTCTATTCCGGCATAGTTGAGGCGGGCAAGACCGTCCTGAACTCGTCCAAGGGTCAGCGCGAGCGTATCGGCAGGATACTGCTGATGCACGCAAACCACAGAGAAGATCTTTCCGTCGCCTACTCCGGCGATATTGCCGCCGCGGTCGGCCTTAAAAACACCACCACGGGCGATACGCTCTGCGACGAGAAGCATCCTATCATCCTTGAATCCATGGAATTCCCCGAGCCCGTTATCCGCGTCGCTATCGAGCCCAAGACCAAGGCCGGTCAGGAGAAGATGGCCATCGCGCTTCAGAAGCTGGCAGAGGAGGATCCCACCTTCAAGACCTACACCGACGAGGAGTCGGGTCAGACCATTATCGCCGGTATGGGCGAGCTTCACCTTGAGATCATCGTTGACAGGCTTCTGCGCGAGTTCAAGGTCGAGGCCAATGTCGGCAAGCCGCAGGTCTCTTATAAGGAGACCATCACGCGCGAGGCGACCGTCGATACCCGCTATGCCCGTCAGACGGGCGGTAAGGGTCAGTTTGCACACTGCAAGATCATTGTTGAGCCCAACGAGTCCGGCAAGGGCTACGAGTTTATCAACAAGATCACCGGCGGCGCGATCCCCAAGGAGTATATCCCCTGTGTCGATCAGGGTATTCAGGGCGCGATGCAGTCGGGTGTGCTCGCCGGCTATCAGGTCGTAGACGTGAAGGTAACGCTCATAGACGGCTCGTACCACGAGGTCGATTCGTCCGAAATGGCGTTCAAGATCTGCGGCAGCATGGCGTTCAAGGAAGCCTGCGAGAAGGCAGGCCCCACTCTGCTTGAACCTATTATGAAGGTCGTCGTAACGGCTCCCGATGAATATATGGGCGACGTTATGGGCGATATAAATGCAAGACGCGGCCAGATCGTCGGCTCCGATATCAGAAACGGCGCCGCGATAATCGAGGCAAACGTTCCTCTTGCATCCATGTTTGGCTACGCGACCGACCTGAGAAGCAAAACTCAGGGACGTGCGAATTACAGCATGGAGCCCAGCCACTATGTCGAGCTTCCGAAGAATCTTCAGGAGACTCTGCGCGGCGCTCGCAAGGGCTGATAAACCATATAAGCAAGTAGTTTAACAAAAAACAATGTAATTAATTTCACGGAGGTTATTATTATGGCAAAGCAGCAATTCGACAGATCCCTGCCCCACGTCAATATCGGCACCATCGGTCACATTGACCACGGCAAGACCACTCTGACCGCAGCTATCACCAAGTACCTGGCTCTGTTCGGCGGCGCTGAGTACACCGATTACTCTTCCATCGACAAGGCTCCCGAAGAGAGAGAGCGCGGCATCACCATCAACACCGCACACGTCGAGTACAAGACCGCAAATCGTCACTACGCACACGTTGACTGCCCGGGCCACGCTGACTATATCAAGAACATGATCACCGGCGCAGCTCAGATGGACGGCGCTATCCTCGTTATCGCAGCATCCGACGGCCCCATGGCTCAGACCCGCGAGCACCTTCTGCTTGCCCGTCAGGTTAACGTTCCTTCCGTTCTCGTATTCCTGAACAAGTGCGATCAGGTTGACGACGAGGAGCTCCTCGAGCTCGTCGAGATGGAAGTCCGCGAGCTGCTCGACTTCTACGGCTTCCCCGGAGACGACACCCCCATCATCCGCGGCTCCGCTCTTAACGCACTCGTTTGCGAGTCCAACGATCCCAATGCTCCCGAGTATGCCTGCATCAAGGAGCTCATGGACGCAGTCGATACATGGATCCCCACTCCCGACCGCAAGGCAGACCAGCCGTTCCTTATGCCCATCGAGGACGTATTCACCATCTCCGGCCGCGGCACTGTTACCACCGGCCGTGTAGAGCGTGGCCGCGTCAAGGTTGGCGACAAGGTTCAGATCGTCGGCCTGAAGGACGAGATCACCGAGACCACCGTTACCGGTACCGAGATGTTCCACAAGATCCTCGAGTACGCAGAGGCCGGTGATAACGTCGGTACTCTTCTCCGCGGCGTTGCAAAGAAGGACGTAGAGCGCGGCCAGGTTCTGGCAGCTCCCGGCTCCATCAAGCCCCACACCAAGTTCGTCGGCCAGGTTTACGTCCTGTCCAAGGACGAGGGCGGCCGTCATACCCCGTTCTTCAACAACTACCGTCCCCAGTTCTACTTCCGTACCACCGACGTTACCGGTGTTATCACCCTTCCCGAAGGCACTGAGATGTGCATGCCCGGCGATAACGTCGATATGAAGGTCGAGCTGATCACCCCGATCGCAATCGAAAAGGGACTGCGCTTCGCTATCCGTGAGGGTGGCCGCACTGTCGGTTCCGGCGTTGTTATCGAGGTCGAGGAGTAATTTCCAAAACCGAATGAACCGAGGTTCATAAGAAAATACACCTTGAGGCAAAAGCCTCAAGGTGTATTTTTGTCGTGAACCTATCGTACCGCCGATTGACAAGAGCGCCCACAGTTTTGACAGGCTCAAAAGCGCCCATGCGGCGTTAAAGCCCTTGCTGCTTAGCGGGATCTTATGCCGTGCATGAAGCCGTTGATCTCTGCCGAATGTATATCTCCGCCGATAACGCGGGTGCCCTTGACGTAGAGCACGGCATACACCGTTCCCGTGCAGCCTTCGTAGCTCGTGACGGTGTATGTAAACTGCCTGCACTCAAGCCCGGCATAGGACGCGAAGTCATAGCCCTGAGCAGTCTGCATATCGGCATATTCGCGCACCGCGCCCTCAAAGCTTTTCGGCAGCAGCACCGTGCGCTCCTCCTCGCTGTCGGGATCGACATCCCAGCCGCAGGAGGCGAGGTATTTCACGCGCCCCTTGAGCTGCGATACGTCGAGCATGTCGCCCGTGCTCAGCAGACTGCGCGGCGACGAGCATAGCACGACTGCGGCGGAAAGGCATAGCCCGAGCAGGAGCAGCAGCGCGGCCGCACGTTTTTTCGTCAGCTTTAAACTTTTCGTAAACATATTCGTATATCAGCCTTTGCCTATTCAAAAAATATATACCTTGTGTTATAATAACCCGATACTGAAGCTTATGCCGGACAGGGGGTCAATATGCCGATAATGCGACTGGACAAGCTGCTTTCCGAGTGCACCGCGCTTTCACGAAGTCAGCTGCGACAAATAATCAAAAGCGGCTGCGTCAGCGTTGACGGTCAGACCGTCACCTCGCCTGAGCAGAGGGTGGACAGCGACGCCGCTCGCGTAGAGCTTGACGGAAAGCCCGTGAACTATGCGAAATTCTGCTACTATATGCTCAATAAGCCGGCGGGGATACTCTCCGCCACGGACGATAAAAAGCAGAAAACGGTCATCGACCTGTTTCCGCCGGAGCTCAAAAAGAAAAATCTTTTTCCCGTCGGCAGACTGGATAAGGATACGACGGGGCTTCTCATAATAACAAACGACGGCGAATTTGCCCACAGGGTCATCTCTCCGAAGTCGGAGATAGTCAAGACCTATCACGCGGTCACGGAAGGCTCCGTTGACGAGAGCGATATCGAGGCGTTCCGGCAGGGGATAGTGCTCGCTGACGGGACACAGTGCCTGCCGGCAGAGCTTGAAGGGCTGCCGGACGGGAGCTGTCTTGTGCACGTCATGGAGGGAAAGTACCATCAGGTCAAGCGTATGCTCGCCTCGCGCGGCAAGCCCGTGACGGCTTTGAAACGCCTGTCAATAGGCGGCTTGAGGCTTGATAACAGCCTGCTTCAGGGCGAATTCAGGCCATTGACAGAAAAAGAGTTGTGCAGTGTGAATAAGAAAAAATAACAAAAAATCAAGGCTGTATTTGGTGCTTTTAGCAAAACAATTATCGCTTTTTTTAAAATATTCACAAAAATAATGCGGTTTTCTATTGAAAAACGCACAAAAAAGTATTATCATGTAGAAAGTGTTGAATATTATTTATCGTTAAAATACCCATAAGCTTCAGGGGAGGTAAAAAGACGATGTCCAGCAGAATTTTTCAGGGCGTGATAATGCAAATAAAGGAAGCTACTGACAGGTGCATAGGCATCATTGACGATCAGGGCTTCGTTATTACATGCAGCGAGCTTCCGATGATCGGATCGAGGCTCGACGATTTTTCGAGCATGAATTATGATTTCTCGGAGCCCGTATATGTCAGCGGTATGCGCACATATAAGGTGCTCAGCAACACGAGCAAGTTTGACTATGCCGTGTTCGTCGAGGGCTGCGATGATATGGCGCGTATGACGTGCATGATGGCGGCCGTCGCCTTTAACGAGGCAAAGCTCAATTATGAGGAGAAGTACAATAAGGCAGCCTTCCTCAAAAACATTATTTCCGACAACATCCTCCCCGGTGATGTTTATGTGAGGACAAAGGAACTGCACTTTGCTCCCGACGTTCCGCGTGCGCTGATGCTCGTGCGTCAGGTCGAGCGTACCGATGTCGCCTGCGTCGAGGTGCTCCAGACGCTTTTCCCCGATAAGCAGCATGACTTCGTCATCAGCATAAACGAGAGTGATATCGTCGTTATAAAGGAACTCCCCGGCGGCGAGAACAGCGCCGAGGTCAAGGCCATTGCGGAGAGCATCGAGACCGTTCTGCGCAGCGAGCTCCAGATAAAGTGCAATATAGGCATAGGAACGACGGCAAGGCACCTGCGCGAGCTTGCCGACCGCTATAAGGAAGCGCAGATAGCCATTGACGTCGGCAGGGTCTTCGATTCGGAAAAGACGATAATAAGCTATGAAAATCTCGGCATTGGCCGTATTATATATCAGCTCCCCACAACGCTCTGCGAAATGTTCCTCAACGAGGTGTTCAAGAAAAACCCGCTTGAAACGCTCGACGAGGACACGCTTGAGACTATAAATAAATTTTTCGAGAATAACCTCAACGTCTCGGAAACGAGCCGCAAGCTGTATGTCCACCGCAATACGCTCGTCTACCGCCTTGAAAAGATCAAGAAGATCACGGGGCTCGACCTGCGCGAGTTTGACCATGCGATCGTGTTCAAGGTCGCAATGATGGTCAAGCAGTATCTCGATTCGGTCAACAGCAATGGCCGCTGAAATCCACAGGGGAGAAACCCCGATATCCTCAGGAGGAAAATGACACATGGTTCAGATGAACAATGTAACGATGGTCTATGACAACAGTGATGTTGCCGCGCTGGATAATTTCAGCCTTACGATAAGCGAGGGCGAGTTTGCCTTCCTCGTAGGGCCGTCAGGCTCCGGCAAGACGACGATCATAAAGCTCTTAACGGGTGAGATAATGGCATCCGAGGGCGAGGTCGTTGTAAACGGCTTTAATATGAATAAGCTCAAGCGCCGCAAGATGCCGCAGATGAGAAGAACGCTCGGCGTTATCTTTCAGGATTTCAGACTTATCGACAAGATGACGGTGTACGATAACGTTGCGTTTGCCATGCACGTTGTCGGCGCGTCGAACAAGTCGATAAAGGATCGCGTGCCCCGCGTGCTGGAGCTTGTCGGCCTTGACGGGCGCGAAAAGCGCCTTCCGGCGGAGCTCTCCGGCGGCGAGCAGCAGCGTGTCGCCATTGCGCGCGCGCTGGTCAACAACCCGACCATGATAATTGCCGACGAGCCTACGGGAAACCTCGACCCCGTGCGCAGTCTCGAGCTCATGCTCCTGCTTGAAAAGATAAACGAAATGGGCACCACGATCCTCGTGGTAACTCACGAAAAGGAGCTGGTCAACGCTTTCTCCAAGCGCGTCATCGCCATCGACGGCGGTCACCTGATCAGCGACGGAATGGACGGGTACTACAGCTATGAAGTTGAATAGATACGGATATCTTATAGGCGAGGGCTTCCGCAACATCTTTACCCACGGCTTTATGTCCTTTGCCTCAGTAACGATAATAATCGCCTGCCTTATCATAATGGGCAGCTTTACGCTTCTTGATATAAACATCAATAAGATGATCGAGGATATAGGCAATCAGAATCAGATCCTTGCATATGTCGATGAGGATATGACGGCGCAGGAGGCGTCCGCGCAGATACAGCCAAAGCTTGAGGCGCTTGACAATGTTGCAAGCGTTGACTTTATAAGCCGCAGCGAGGCAATGCAGAACTACCTTGAAGACTACGACGACAGCTTCGCTGAGGGTCTTGACGAAGAGGTGTTCCGCCATCGCTTTGTTATCCAGCTCGTCGATCTGAGCCAGATGGACGTGACCAGCGCGGCCATTGAAGGTGTTGACGGCATCGTGAAGGTGAACGCCCCCACGAAGTTTGCCGATAAATTCATATCGGTGCGCAATGTAATAAGCGTCGTTTCGCTCGTGCTCATCGCTATCCTCGGCTTTGTGTCGCTGTTTATTATGAGCAACACCATAAAGCTCGCAACCTACGGACGGCGCGAGGAGATAGCCATTATGAAGATGGTCGGCGCGTCAAACAGCTTTATTCGCTGCCCATTCGTCGTAGAGGGTCTGGTGCTCGGCATTGTCGGCGGCGGACTTGCCTTCCTTGCACAGTGGGGACTGTATAAGGCGCTCGAAACAAAGGTCGCGTCGAGCCTTGCCATTTCGTATATAAGCATCGTGCCGTTTGCAAACGTGTGGACGGTCGTGCTCGCAGCGTTCATGGCGGTCGGCGTTCTCGTCGGCGCAGTCGGCGGCGTTATCGCTATCAGAAACTACCTCAAGGTGTGAGGAGCGGAACATGAACAGAAGATTAGTCGTATCCATATTGGCAATGCTCCTTGTGCTGACCATGATACTCAGCCTTGTGCTCACGGTGATCCCCGTAAAGGCTGATGCACCCGAGCAGAGCCCCGTCGGGGAGCCTGCCGCTGTGCAGAGCATAGCCGAAGAATGTAATTAAATGATTTTGACTGGCGGCCATCCGGCTGCCAGTCAAACGTACTGTTAACCACTGTTTCAGGGTAAGGAGAAACTTGATGGAAAAACGTTCACAGCCGCAATTCGGCAGAAAATTTAAGCTGCTTCACCTTATAATAGTGGCTCTTATAGTCATGATCGTGACCGCCGCCGTGACCTATTTCATAACGACAGGCGGCTTTTCCGACAGGCAGTATCTAAAGGATGCCAAGGCCTATGTCGAGATAGAAAAGATAATAAACGAAAATTATATAGGCGAGGTCAACGAGGATACGCTGTATAATGCAGCGGCCTCGGCAATGGTGCGCAGCATTGACGATAAGTGGAGCTATTACATGAGCCCCGAGGAATACGCAGCCTATAAGCTGTCCTCGGCAAACGAATATGCCGGTATCGGCGTAAGCGTCAAGCTCAACGACAAGGGCAAGTTCGAGATATTCGCCGTCGAGGACGGAACTCCGGCGGCAACGGCGGGGCTCAACGTCGGACAGACGATAGTTTCCGTTGACGGGCAGGCGACCGAGGGCATGACTGCTGCCGAGCTTCAGGAGCTCATCCGCTCAAAGCTCAACAAGAACTTCCCAATGGTCATTGCCGACGAAAAGGGAAACGAGTCGAGCGTGACCATATCCTGCGAGGTCATATACAAAAATCCCGTGTCCTCGAAAATGCTCAGCAATAGCATCGGGTATATAAAGATATCGAACTTTGAGGCCGGAAGCAGCGAGGGCACGATAGGCGCTATCGAAAAGCTCACAGCCGAGGGCGCAAAGTCATTCATCTTCGATGTGCGCGACAATCCCGGCGGCCTCGTCAGTGAGCTCGTCTCGCTGCTTGACTATCTGCTGCCGGACGGCGACCTGTTCGTGAGCGTCGATAAGGCCGGAAAGGAAACGGTCAAGACCTCGGACAAGGTATGCCTGAGCGCGAAGATGGCCGTTCTGGTCAACGAAAATAGCTATAGTGCAGCGGAGTTTTTTGCAGCGGCGCTTCAGGAGTATGACTGGGCGACGATAGTCGGCGAGCATACGACAGGCAAGGCCAGAAGTCAGGTGACGATAGAGCTTTCAAACGGCGGCGCGATACACATTTCGACCAACAAGTATCTCACGCCCAAGCGCGTCGATCTTGCCGAGGCAGGAGGCATAAAGCCCGATATCGAGGCGTACAACACCGATGAGGATACACAGGTGCAGCTCAACGCGGCGATAAAAGCCCTGAGCTGAATATCAATAAGTAATAAATTAGGATCATAAAGGAGAGCTGAATAATGGCTACCGAAAGCAGATTTAAAATGAGTCAGGAGCGCCTTGACGCGCTCAAAAAGGAGCTTCTGTATCTTGAGACCGATAAGGCCAAGGAGGTTGCCGAGCAGATCAAGGAGGCGCGCAGCTTCGGCGATCTTTCGGAAAACAGCGAATACGATGAGGCCAAGACCGAGCAGGGCAAGCTCTATTCCAGAATAGCCGAGATCAAGAGCCTTGTTGAGAACGCAGAGATCGTTGAGAAGGTCGATACGGGCATGCGCAAGGGCGCAGTCACCCTCGGCAGCCGCGTAAAGGTGCGCGATATCGAGGACGGCTATGAGGAGGAGTACACCGTCGTAGGCTCGCAGGAGGCAAACCCCATGGAGGGGCGCGTGTCCGACGATTCACCCTTTGGCCGCGGCCTGTACGGTCACGTTGCGGGCGAGAGGATCACAGTTGACGCTCCCGCAGGCGAGCTGCACTTTGAGATACTTTCAGTAGAAAACGATTAAGAGGTTAGGCTATGAGTGAGAATAAGACCAATGAGACGGCAGCGCCCGAGCAGGAGCTCAGCGAGCTGCTCCAGATAAGACGCGATAAGCTGAAGACCCTGCAGGAGGAGGGGAGAGACCCCTTTACCCAGACCCGCTTTGTGAGAAGCGCGTATTCCGAAGAGATCAAGGCAGACTTCGACGCATTTGACGGCAAGACAGTCAAGGTAGCAGGCCGTATGATGTCCAAGCGCGGCATGGGCAAGGCCATATTCTGCCACATCAAGGACGACCGCGGCAGCATTCAGCTGTATATCCGCAAGGATGCGGTCAGCGAGCAGGAGTTTGCCGACTTCCGCAAGTACGATATCGGCGATATCGTCGGTGTTTCGGGCTTCGTGTTCAAGACAAAGACAGGGGAGATATCTGTCCATGTCGAGTCGGTCACGCTGCTGTCGAAGAGCCTGCGCCCCCTGCCGGAGAAGTTCCACGGCATGACGAGCACCGAGCTTAAATACCGCCAGCGCTACGTTGACCTCATCATGAGCGACGACAGCCGCCGCAACTTCGAGATACGCTCGAAATTCATAAGCTATGTCCGCTCCTTCCTCGACGGCAGAGGCTATATGGAGGTCGAAACTCCCGTACTTAACACCATCTCCGGCGGCGCTACGGCGCGCCCGTTCATAACCCACCACAATACGCTGGATATCGACATGTTCCTGCGCATTGCGACCGAGCTCAACCTCAAGCGTCTTATCGTCGGCGGCATCGAGCGAGTGTATGAGATAGGCCGCATCTTCCGCAACGAGGGCATGGACACAAAGCACAATCCCGAGTTCACGACCGTTGAGCTGTATCAGGCCTACGCCGATTTTAACGACATGATGGATCTGTTTGAAGACCTCCTGTCGGGCGCTGCGATGAAGATACTCGGCACCTATCAGTGCACATGGCAGGGCTGCGATATAGACCTCACGCCCGGCTGGGAGCGCCTTACGATGGCACAGGCCGTCAAGAAATACGTCGGCCTTGACTTCATGGCAATAGAGGGCGACGCGGAAGCTGTCGCGGCGGCGAAGGCCGCTGGCGTTGATATGGATAAGGTCGAGCACACCTGGGGTCACGCCCTGTACGAGTGCTTTGACCAGCTCGTCGAGGAAAAGCTCGTCCAGCCGACCTTCATCACCATGCATCCGGTGGACGTATCGCCGCTTGCAAAGCGCTCTCCCAAGGATCCGCGCCTGACCGAGCGCTTTGAGCTGTTCATCTGCCGCAGCGAGATGGGCAACGCCTTCTCCGAGCTCAACGATCCCATCGACCAGAAGCAGCGCTTCCTCAAGCAGGTCGAGCTTCGCGCTAAGGGCGACGACGAGGCCGGCATGATGGACGATGATTTCATAAACGCGCTCGAATACGGCATGCCCCCCACGGGCGGCCTCGGCATAGGCATCGACCGCTGCGTCATGCTCCTGACCGGCGCAAGCTCCATCCGCGACGTCATCCTGTTCCCGACGATGAAGCCCATTGATACTCCCAAAGCAGAGAAAAAGCCCGAGGAAGTCGGCATCATCGGTGGCGCGACGGGCGCGGTCGAGATCGAGATCAAGGATGAGCCGATCGACTTCTCCAACGTTCAGATCGAGCCACTGTTCCAAGATCAGGTCGATTTTGACACCTTCTCCAAGAGCGATTTCCGTGCAGTAAAGGTCAAGGAATGCGAAGCTGTGAAGAAGTCCAAAAAGCTCTTAAAGTTCGTATTGGACGACGGAACTGGCGTAGATAGGGTCATTTTGAGTGGTATTCACGAATATTATGAGCCGGAAGAGCTGGTCGGTAAGACCTGCATCGCCATCACGAACCTCCCGCCTCGCCCGATGATGGCTATCGACTCCTGCGGTATGCTCATCTCCGCTGTGCATCACGAAAACGGCGAAGAAAAGTTGCATTTGCTGATGGTCGATCCTCACATTCCGGCAGGCGCAAAGCTCTATTGATCGCCCCTAAATTGTCGGTGCTTACGCCAATTTACTCCGAGCTTACGCCAAAAATGCGTTTGGAATTCTGCGATTGCAGACAAGTTCCGATAGCATACGATAAGTTCATATGATTTAAGCCCGCTGACTTCGGTCAGCGGGCTTTCAGTTTGTCAAAAAAGTCCCCCGAGGGACTTTTTTGACAAACTGGACAACACCGAACTGATACACAGTACCAGCTCGGTGCTGCTTTAGTATGCTCCGGCTATTGAAGCAGAGGGATTATTCGGTAGGGAATACGCACAGCTCAATGTCGCTGAGCGGATAGCTTGCGCAGGGGTGTATCCAGCCGAATTTCTTGTCAGCCAGCCGTCTGCCGTCTGCGTCGGAGGGAATGTAGACCTCGCCGGAAACAAGCTTGGAGTGACACCAGCCGCATTCGCCGGAGCGGCAGTGCGAGGGAGCCTTGATGCCCGCCTTTTCCATTGCCCACAGCAGCGTCTCGCCGCCCTTGCAGGTAACGGTCTGCTTACTCCCGCGGATATCTACGACGAGCCTGAACTCTCTGCCGTCACTGTCCTTGGGGAAGTCGGCGTTTTTCTGAACATTCATATAGTCGCCGCTCATTTCGGCTCTGTAGCGGCGCTTTTTAAGGCCGAGCTTCCGGCATTCGCCGATGCAGAAGTCGTACATTGCCTTCGGACCGCACATGAACACGGAGTAGTCGCCCTCGGGAGCGTACTTTTTTATCAGCTCTGCGGTCAAAAAGCCGTGCTCGTAGCCCTCCTTTTCCTCGTGCGACAGGATGTGAACGACCCTGACTCTGCCGTTTGACCTTGCCGCAAGCTCCTCTATCTCGTCCTTTAACAGGATGCCGTCGGCGGTTCTGCTGCCGTAGAGGATGGTCATGTTAAAATCCTCGATGCCGTCGGCTATCGCCGCGGCCATGGAGTAAAACGGCGTAATGCCGCTGCCGCCGGCAAGGGCTATAACGTTTTTTGCGTCCTTGAGCTCCTGATAGTAGAAATCGCCGAGCGGGCCGCTTATGCTGACCTCGTCGCCCTCCTTCCAGTTGTCGAGTATCCATTTCGAGGCGTAGGCGGGGCTGGTGAGCTTTACGGTGAGCGTGTAGGAGGTGTTCTCCATGCCGAGAGCGTCCTTGGGGTTTGAGCGTATCGTATAGGGCTTGCTGACCGGCGCGCCGTCTATATTCAGCGACACGGAGACATACTGGCTTGCACGGAAGTAGGCCATCTCAGCCGTGCCCTTTGCCGCGTTCGGAACGAGGGTAAAGCTCTTTGCGCCGCCGTGATCGACGACCTTGGCTATCACGCAGTTCTGCACAGCCGGATGCAGGCGCTTTGCAAGCTCGTTGGGGTTATACCACGAGCTGGGGATGCTGGCCTCCGCCGCCTCAATGTGCTTCGTGCGGGTCTTGACCTCGCCTAAGAAGGGGAACGGCGTGAGCCCCTTCAAGCCCTTTTTGCTGTAGTTGTATTTTGCCATCTTACTTGCCCTCCTTCATGTCCAGAAGCATATATCTTGCCTGCTCTGCGCCGGACAGATATGCCTGACTGTAGCCGTCCATCTGGGTGCCGTGGCCGCCAACGAAGCGCAGCCCCTTGATCGTATAATCCTCATGGTGGCCGGACTGCACACGGGGGAACATGCCGTCCCAGGTCATCGGCTCGTAGCCGTAAACGTCGCCCTTGGGAGTTCCGAGGTAGCGGGCCCATGTCATGGGGGAGGCGACGACCATCTCCTCTATGTGGCTCCGGAGATCGCAGCCTGTCACCTCCTCGTAGCGCTCGACGCATTCTCTTGCGATACGGTCCTTTATTTTGAAATACTCCTCCTCGGTGACGTTTTCAAACGGATCGCCGGTGTAGAATTTTGAAAACTGTATGAACGCTCTGCCCTCACCGGCGGCGTCGGGCAGCGCATTTGTAAGCACTGTGCAGGTTATGTCCCTGTGCGTGTCGATAGAGTCCGACAGCCTGTACTGATTGCGGTTGTTGGGGTCATAGCGCATGAAGGTATCGTAGTTTTTAAGACCTATCTCCTCGGCGGAGGCATCAAGGCCGAGATACACGGTGAAGGCCGCCTGAGCAAGCTTCCTTGCGTTCATCGCCTTTCTGTCGCGCTCGGGGACCTCCTTGGGGTCTACCATCCGGTCGAACACGACATGGGGCATGAGATTTGATATAACGCGGCTGCACTCTATATATTCGCCTCCGGCAAGGCGAACGCCTCTGACCTCGTTGTTTTTTATGTCTATCTCGGACACGGCTGTGTTGTACCAGATATCGCCGCCGAGCTCACGGATCCTCGTGTCGAAGGCCATAGATATCTCGTGACTGCGGTTTTTTGCAAACCACGGCAGGTGGGTAAGATAAACATAGGTCATATAGGTGTACACCGCGAAGGACATTTTGGACGAGTCTGCGGCTACATAGGTCCAGTACGATTCAAAGATATTGCGCGCCTTTTCAGGAACGCCTATCCTCACGAGCATCTCCTCACAGGGCACGGGAACTACGCGCATAAGGTCGTAATACTTCAGCAGCATCTCGACCTTCTGCGGCGGGCTGGGCTCATTGTGGCGCTCTGCGAGCCAGTCCACGCCGTCATGCAGCATTCTTCCGAGCTCCATAACGGTCGTCATGGATTCTCTCGAGCCCGGCACCTGACGCTCCATTTCGTCGATGAAGTTCTGCACGCCCGCAGGCATCGAGACATTGAAGCCGTCGGCATCGGTAGCGATCGAGGCGAAGGATTCGTTTGCCGAGCACCACTCAACGTCGAGCTTATACCGATCCTGAAGCAGCTTGCGGACAGCGCCGAGAGGCCGCCCATCCTTGCCATCGCCCATCTGACACAGCTCGTGCAGCGTGGCCTCGAATTCGTATTCGCCTCTCCTGAAGCTGGTGGCGCAGCCGCCCGGCAGATTGTGCTTTTCCAGCACCAGCACCTTTTTCCCCTCGGTCGCAAGGTAGCAGGCTGCGGAAAGGCCGCCGTTGCCTGCACCGACAACAATTACATCGTATTTTTGCATCTTGCTCCTCCTTCTACTGAATTATATCTTGATTATTCCGCGTTCGTGTTATATCCTGTGGCTATACCACAGCTTTATTATAAACCATATCAGCGGAAAGCGACAGCCCGAAGCTGTTAATTGAATAACGAAATATACTTTTCGTTTTTGTGTATTTTATTCAGAAAATGCGGCTGTTGGCCTAAAAAGTCCGGCCAGTCTGCCTAATAAGGAGTTTTTTATGGAAAAAGAACGCAGCGAATCTCTGAAAAAAAGCTTCACGCGCATGATGCAGGCGAGAATACTGTCGGGAGAGCTCAAGCCCGGCGACAGGCTCCTGCCGGAGCGCGAGCTCGCAGAAGAAGCGGGGATCAGCCGCGGCTCGGTCAATCAGGGGCTGCTCGATCTTGAGCGCATGGGCTTTCTGCGCATAGTGCCGCGAAAGGGAGCCTTCGTGACAGATTTCATGTCCTCGGCGAATGTCGAAACGCTTGCGGCCATCATGAGCTATGACTCCGCGCTCATCGACCCCGAGCTTTTCCGCGATCTCATGGCAATGCGCACGCTCGTCGAGTGCGAGTGCGTCCGCCTTGCCTGCGAAAGGATCGGTACGGCGGAAATAAGCATTCTCAACGAGCTCACAAACAGGATATACTCAGTCGGGCAGGAGGACATTCCCGCCGTGCTCTACGATTATCATTACCGCCTGATCGAGTTTTCCGGCAACAAGGCGTATCTGCTCCTGTTTCGCAGCTTCAGCAAAATGCTGCACAGGCTCATTGAGCTGCACTACTCGAGCCCGGGCGAGGCAGAACGGGCGCTGCCTGCCTATCACGAGCTGAGCTCGGCGATAAGCATCGGCGACGCTGCCGCCGCAGGCCGCAGCATCAGCCGCATCCTCGACACTGCCTCGGACTGCCTGAACAAGCAGCTGCCCGCGGGACTTTTTTGACAATGACAAACTGAGGCTCCCGTCCGAGGACGGGAGCCATAACTTTTTATTTTCTTTACTTCCGATAGGAGCTTTTCAGCTCAAAAGAGAGTCGAGATAGCCTCGTATCGTCGATCTGCTCATCGAGCCGGTGCTCGTTGTGTAAACATTGCCGCTGCGTTCGTTAAAGGTGGTCTGCGGTATCGAGGATACGCCGTAGGCGTCAAAATATACGGGGGGAGGTATAGCCGTTTTGTGCAGCGAAGCTCAGCGCCCTGAGAAAGACCTTGTGCTTTTGTCCGCTCCGCCGGCAAAACATGAGATGTACAGCGGCAGAAGCGTCAGCTTAAACCGATTATTATAAAGATGATGAGAAGAGCAATGGCAAGAAAGGCAAGCAAGAACAGTAAGCTCATGATATCAGTCTCCTTTTAATTCGGGAGCTGCGCGGCCTCGGCGGCCTTTATGCGAAGGTACATATCCTGCATCTGCCGGTCGATATCGGCTATCTTGCCGGCGCAGGAGAGCATTTCCTCGTTGATGCTCTCCGGCAGGGTGGACTTATCCACCTTGTAGCGTATATCGTGCTCGAGGCTCGCCCAGAAGTCCATTGCAATGGTGCGTATCTGGATCTCGGCGGTGATGTGTTCGGTGCGGTCGGACAGGTAAACCGGCACACGGATGTCCAGATGCAGGGAGCGATAGCCGTTATAGTTCGGCGTTTCGATATAGTCCTGCCGCTTGACGATCTCAATATCCGCCTGCCGCTCGAGCATTTCCGCAACGCGGTACACGTCGTCTATGTAGCTGCATACAACGCGCACACCGGCAATGTCGTTTATGTTCTCTCGCGCAGCCTTGATGGTGAGCGGCAGCTCCTTTTTCCGAAGCTTTGCCGCAATGCTCTCGGGGCTCTTTACGCGCCCCTCGATGTGATGTATGGGGTTTCTCGCGTAAAGCGTCTCAAACTCGTGGTTGAGTATCTCAAATTTGAGCGATAACTGCTTTACCGCCGCATTGTAGAGATTTCGCATCAGAAGCACCTCATGAGGGTCATCTGTCAGCGGCGATGCGTTTTTCGCTTTTACCATCTGTTGTTTCCCTTCTTTTTTTAGCTGACGGGAGTTGAACCCTGCCGGTTTTGACAGGCTGATTTTCACCCATGCGG
>CAVFCI010000002.1:0-92273 GCA_963620985.1 Hallerella sp.
TGTAACAATGATTGGTGCTCTCCACAAGGATGTTAGATAACGAGTATCAAAATCCTGAAAATCAGTGCGGGAATGCAACTCTGCAACAACTTCTTCCGGATTCTCTTCCGGCAGTACCAACGCCTTTCGATAAACATCAACTGACTGCTGAATGATGCTGGTATACGGCAATACAACAAATATGCGGCGAGAGTTTCGCTGGGAAGCTTGCTGCAAAAGATGTGCCATCACAGCAGTTGTTTTTCCAGAGCCAACAGGACTATCACACATTGAAAATCCACCATTGATTTTTGCATTTCGGCACGCTTGATACATCTCACTGCGCAGGAGGCTTCGTTCATCACCTCCACCGAGCTGGGACACATATTTATCCAACGCGGCAAGCCGCTCTTCTGCGCGCAGCAGTGGCATTTTTTTGCCTGTAGGAGCTTGTCCGTATGCGAGAGCAGTATCGCTGTGGTCAGCATCAGCGAGACAAGAAAGCGCCATACGAAAAAGAATATTTTG
Organism: Hallerella sp.; assembly: GCA_963620985.1. Lineage (GTDB taxonomy): Bacteria > Bacillota > Clostridia > Oscillospirales > Oscillospiraceae > F23-B02. The sequence goes on from CAVFCI010000002.1 coordinate 508, forward strand.
ATCGCCGTCATATGGCTGCATTTCTTTGACAGCTTGAGACTGGAAAATCATCTCATGGCGCCGAAGCAGTTCATCCAATGTTTCGTCAGTTCGTTTCCGCACCTCCGCGTGTTCATCACGAAAAAATGCTTCTTCCCGTAGAGATTCGGTCTCCAAATCTGGAAGCCCTCTATGGTGTGAATACACCATCAGCGCAGCATACAGACTATCTTGGCTATCTTGAGACTTCAAAGCGGCGCTTCCGGCATCTACATGATTGATTGGTAAATGGCGTTTTCCTCTATCCGAGCTGTGCAGCACGTTTTGGTTTTCATCATCCAATTTCCCAAGATCATGCATAAGCGCACTTTCCTGCACGATTTCAGTCAAGATATCTTTGGCTTTTGCTGCATACTGCTCAGCGCCTGCTGCATACGCTGAAGCTTTTGTGTATACACCCCGAATATGTGCTTCATAAGTTTGCGGCGGACAGCCGTCCCGGGAGCTATGTGCAAGAAAGGATTCCATCACAAGGTTACCAGATCAACACAGCTTTCAACCCGATCAAGAAGTTCCTGTGGCAAGGTGATCTTATCCTCATAATCATTCCAGGATGTAGATGGATTGTTGATATTTCCAAGCTTTTTCGGGATTAATGCGTCAAACAACAGATACTCGGGACAACTTCCCAGAATGTTTTTATGCTCGATGTACCATGCGTGACGAATACGGACATCGGGACGGATTGCAGAGCGATTCTGCTCATACGCATGCGGAATCAGCAGCTTCAAAAGCTCAATGTCCACGGCGGTACAACCACTTTTACCGGCATAGTTCGGATTGACAAAGAACGGCATACAGTATACGCCGTGCGCAACAATGCGATAGGCAAGCGGCGCCATGCCCGCGTTTTTCCCTTCCTGAACGCCGGCCTTGTTTGTGTTCGTTTGCCGGAGAATTTCAATTGGTGCAACGGACACACCCATTCCGAATTGGACAGCACCGGTTTTGATAAAGCCCTTGTCTCCTCCCTCTTCAAGGAATGTGTTACCGAAAACACGGGCATCCCAATACTTTCGAACAAATGCACTGTCCATGAATTTAGAAGGATCTTTCCCCATCTCTGCCTGAATTTGTGTTCTATCTCTTCCGCGATGCTCCAAAATTGAATACTGCTCCGCATTTCCGCTGAACTTTTCAGGAAGCGCTTTGAAGAATGGAGCATCGTGATCATCCAGCAGATCACGCAGCTTTCGTTTGAAAGAGACCGGAGAAATCTCCCCACAGCCATTGGGACGCTGCCGAGGATCACTTTCACGGTCAGGATCACCATTGGGATTTGAATTGACAACTTCAATCACCAGTAGACCGGTTGCACGCTTGATTTCTTTACTCATTTGTTGAATCCTCCTCAGATTTTTTTTCACTTTGTTCCTTCTTTGGAAACGCCGCCAGATAACCAATAAATAGCTGTGCCTTTTCTTCATCACTGAACCGGGTTTGGGGTGCCCAACTGTTCTGTAGCTTATCCACGGTTTGCTCGCAAATCCGATACAGCCACTCGGCACGCCAGCTTTCTTTGTCGGCTTCCACAATTCCTTTCAGACGATAGCTTTTTGCCCACGAATAGTATGGTATGATCCTTTGACTCAGAATGTTCAGGGTACGAATCGGCGCTTCCGCTGCACTTTGAAACAGGGTGCCCCCCACAAACTGCGGTGGAACCTCTCCGTTTCTTCGTACCACCTTGCAGTATAGGGCGTGCAGTTCATCTGCCGCTTTGAGCAGCTGACCATAGAGATACGGTAGACTTTCCATATATTTCTCCTTTCCGATACGCTCGCGATAGAGGAGAAGTCCCATCAGCGCCAACATATCTTTTGCTTTTTCCTGCATTGGCTGACTCCAAGCATTTTTTGCGCTAAGATTTCCGAAAAATGAGCCGATACTCATTGCGCTCTCTGATAACCTGTGCAGATCGGCAGAGACAGACAATTTTGAGTCCATTAGAATTTCTATTCCGTGATATTGGGAAAATGGTTTGAACTTGTCCGTTGCCACCTCACCGGTCTGCTTCCAAAAACGGTTGAGAACATCTGCAATGTCCAAAGGATATAGTGTTTTTGGTGTCCCAAACGGAAACGGCGGGAGATTGGCGCACCCGAGTGTCCATTCTTCACTGCATTTTTCGAGTTCGTATGGATCTGTTTGTCGCGTATAGACAACCTTGGTACGAGCTTTGTCAATCTTTCTAAGGATAAAGATCGTTATCCGTTTTGTATTGGAATCTGTCCCAATTTCTTTTGTTTGCTTCAGTTCTTGGATAAATTGTTTTGCCTGAGAGGAAAATGCTATACTCTTATCGCGGTTTTGCTTGAAGATTGCCGTAAATGAAACCGGTTTTTTCGGCAGGGATGACGGGTATGCAAATAGAACTTCGTTTTTATCTGTTTTAATCCATGTCGCATCTTTTTGTTCTGAACTGCCTGCCCACTCCAATGCTGCCTGTAAATCCATGCGCATTTGAGGAGAAATCGGATAACTTGCATTTTCGATTTTACCATATCTGGTCTGACAGCGTTGCTCTTTGAACATTGTCCGCAAAGTAACACTAAAGCCACCTGCCAGTTTTACATTGGGCATAGGTTCCTCAATCGCCTGAAACGGAATCCCGAATGCATCGTTCAAATTCACTCTGCTTTCTGCGGGTTGAGCAGTATTCGCTGTCAGCAGACATTGATTTAACTCGCATACAAATCTTTCACTTACAGCCGGTGTCCCGCTTTCAATCAGCTTTACAGAATCAAAAGCAACAGAAAGTAAGCCGTAGTCGTCTTCTGCACTTTTGTTTTTCTTTCCCGGATAAAAAAGTACAGACAGTGCTAAAGATGTTTGGCCCTTTCGCTCTAACAATTCCCATGCTGTTCTCTCAAGCTCTTTATGCAAATCAGAAGCTGTTGCAAAGAAACTCGTTTCGTCAAGCAGTATATTAAGTGGCTCATACTGAGTTGCGATACAATGAAGTTCCATAGGCGTGTTTTCCATGGATATCTTATATTTTCCTTGAAACTTTTTGCCCCAATTGTAAGTGCTTTCCGTGCACCACGATCTCATCTCAGCAATACAAGCATCATCAATTTTTTCAGGATGATTACCGAGGTCTGCTATTTTCTTTTTTTCAGTATCGTCCGTGATTCGGTATAGTGGTGCAAGGTTCATGCACGGATAACTCCCCTGATTTGACCCGTATTTCCGCAGAATCTTTCCGAGTTTTGCATCGACCGAAGAAATGCCGATTACCTTTCCGGCAGAGACTTTAATGCAGACACAAGGTGCGTTGCTGCGAATGTTTGGGATTGGTTGATATTTTCTGTGCCAAATCTGTGTTTTAATTTTTTCGTTGTGGAGTGCTTTTGAAAGTTCATACAGCTCATTGATCACAGGCAATCACTCCTTTTCGGATATTCAAGCACTCCGTGGTGAATACATAAATCTGTATCAAAAACAGCCTGATATTCGGAGCGGTATCCCTGTTGAAACATTCCGCGCAGCATGGATGGAATATGAATATCGGGAAGCTCTGTGCAGACCTGTGTGCTCTCACGAAATGGGCCAAAATAAGATGGTGTAAATTCGCTCCACCCCAAAGACAGCGTTGCATAAGATTGACCTCGCAGCAAACGCCGATTGAACATTTCCTGATAGGCATGCCCCGGTGAGGTCGTGCGGCGATCCCATGCAAGTGCGCTCTGTGGAAGCTTTGATTTATCCGGATTTGGAATTACATCTGCATATAGCCGATAGCAGACATCAGTCAGCACCGTAGCAAACAATTGATAATTGTTGCCCTTCTTAATGGAGTCGCTTTTACGAAGTGGGCCTCCGTAGTTCGTTGCATAGGAATGATACTGCGGGACAGAACACAATTCTACTTTCTTGGGAATTACGAGAACAGCCGGACCCCAAAGAACACTTTCAAACAGACCGCGTACGGCGGAATAGGTTGGTGCCGGATAACTGCACGGAGAATCACCGCTATCTGGTCTTGTCCAAATCGCAGTATTTCCGGCAATTTCCATGGAGACTTGATATAACTTCAGATTCATGTGCATCGCTCCTCTCCATTTTTTACATTATAACATATTGCCATGTGAAAATAAAGGAATGCGGAATAAACATACTATACTTTTCTGTTGTTTCCGCATCTAAAGAAAGTCTGCTCCACAATGGTGCTGGCTTCCTTTTGCATTTTTCTTCTCACTGGTGTCAAACTGATCTTCACAGTTTGGGTACCGCCGTGTGAAGAAAATTGCAGGTGTCCAGAGGGATGCAATCCCTTTGGCTTTGGGTTTAGGTGATGCAGCAAAGCGCGGGTCAGAGACCGAAGCTGTGCTGCATCACCGAGGGAGCAAAAGGTATATAAAACCCGCCGCAGCGACGCATCCCCCAAAATAATCGCTCATTCATCATTTCATCGATCGTTTTTGAAACTGCAATCCATGCTTCTATGATTGATGCAAGCAGAAATGTTCGATGCTGCTCGTACCACCACGGCAACTCCAACCACACGTTATCCAGGGCTTGCGCTTCGGTTTTCTTCGCTCTGCTTTCGGACAGATGAAAACGCTTCGCCGTCTCCGTCAGCGGATGCTCCTTCTCATCATCGAAGCCAAAGCGATAACGGAGATATCGTTCCTCTCTGGCTTCAATCATTTCAAGCGCACGGTGGATATCGTCGTGACGTTCCAGTGCCAGATAAATTTTCTCCGGTGTCTGCTTGGTGGGATCGGCAATGAAATTATGCTTACTCTGCACCTCGTCTTTTGCAAGCTCGTCCAAAGAAATAATGTTGTTCAGATTCTTCGCCTCAACGGATACATTCTGTGAGCGGATGTAGTCGATCATGGCGTTCCGAATTGCGGGAGCAGCGTATGTCAGAAATAGGTTTCCGTTGTCGGGATTGTAGCTGTCGATGCAGCCAAGCAAGCCCAACGAGCCTTCCTGCACAAGATCGTCAAGTGAAATTTGCAGAGATCGGTTCAGCTCTGCTTGTGCGCTCCACACTTCGTATGCAGTCTTTTTGATGAAGCGGAGATTGTTTTCAATCAGCAGATTCTGTGCATCGGCATCTCGCCGCTTGCTGACACACAGAGCTGTTCATTGGTTATCGGGTCCCTTTTCATGGTTTTGTACCGTACCGGTCATTGCAAGGAACATTTGCTTGACCGCTTCTGTATTAATACCGGGCAGATGGGATACGGACTGTGCCACCGCTTCACCGATCTGCTCTGCGGTGATTTTGCGATTTAGCTTTTTCTGCCCTTTGGTCAACTCGGCATAAATCTTTTTCACTGCTTGCGAGGTCAATTCACGGTTGGCAGACAGATCGTTACCGACCTCTTTCTTTACTGCTTGCACAGCAGACATGAACGAGCGTTGGATTGCAGTAAGGTCTGCCTGATATGTCGGGGTCTGCAATTTCTTTACATCGTCAACTGCTTCCGGTTGGCTTTTCAGCATACCGGCGACAGTTGCGTACAGCTGATTCTGTGCCGCAAAACCTTTGGCAAGCTCGTCATCCAAGTAACCGGATATCAGGTTTGTGGTGTTGGCAAACTCCGGATTTTCAAGCAGTGCATTGACCACTTGAGGATTCACTTTGTGGGTATACAGATTTCTCGCCGCTTGCACCGACAGGCCAAGCTCGGAAATATCGTAATTCAGGCGGTCAGGGGTATCGACCTCACCAAGCAGGAAGTCGGTGGAGACATTGAACACACGGGCGATGCGGATGATGTTTTCGTCGCCCAGCTTGTCCGTCTTGCCGCTGATGAAACGGCTCAAAGAACTTTCCGAACAGCCGATGCGCGTAGCAAACTCTGCCTGTGTGATCTTTCGGGATTTCATCAAGTCCTGTATGCGGTCACGGATTTTTCCGGGAATATAAACACTTTCGTTGCTCATGCACCGCACCTCATTGCTCTATTTCCGATATCAGTTACCCGTTTTACTTTCGGTACATTTCGTCCAGAGTCTTTCCGTCTTTGTTTTTCCATTCAATCCATCCGTTGGTGCTTCCTCCGAGCACAAACATGGCAGCTGAGCTGGGAGAAGTAAACGGAACGGAAACATTCAGTATGTACTTGTTGCCGTTAAGAAGGATGTCACCGTTTTGAATGGCTGTTTGCCGCTGCTTCTCAATATTTTCCGAATGACATTTGCGGCTCATATCAATTTCAGAACCTTCAAGAACTTCGAATTTTTCACCATCATACACACCGAGGGCATGAACACCGTTGCGCGTGGTGTGCAACGTGTTGGCATCGTTCAAGGTTGTTTTGGTATTTTCCATTTTATAGCCTTGCGTTGCCATAATGAACTTGATTTCTTCATAAACTTCCTCAATCAAAGGAAGATCATATTCATCAATCTCATATTTAGAATTGACTGTATTTTCCACTTTGTAGCGCTTGGAATCAATTGCTTTGCCGATTGCATAAGCTTCAAGGCCGCTGATCATATCCAAAGAAAAGGTCTTATTGTCGGCAAGGAACATAATTGCCTTGTTCCAGAAATCTTTGGAGCGATTGTGGTCATCCAGTCTGACTACCCCGTTTCTGGTTTGGCCGATATAAATTTGTGCAATCTTGTTATCATCCGTCTCGCTGATGAGATAATAGATGCCGGGACGATTGATGCCGGTCAGCTTCTTGGCTTCCGAAAGCAGCGGGCGAGGGATGACATAGGTGGTCATTGTGGACAGATGGCGGCGGATAGAACGAATGCCGTCCGGCTGCCCGTTGTAATAAATCATTTCAAGCTTTTTGCTGATAGCCATATTCTATTTCCCTCACTTTAATCTGTACTTTTTACCCGCACCTCTGCCGATAATTTCGATCAATCCATTTTCGTTCATCTGACGGGCGAGCAGATAGGCTCTCGTCTTTTTGACGTTCAGCAGTTCCTGCATATCTTCGTCGGTCATTTCGCCGTACTCTGCCAGATAATCCATCACAGTTTTCATCTGGGGTGTGATGGCTGCAGTGGCTTTGCCGGTTGTCGCCGGTGCATCTTCGCTTGCAGCACTGACAGCATTCATATTCGGCAGTACGATTTTGAAAGCATTGGTCGTTGCCTCGATCGTGGGCTGTACAGGACAGTTTTCGTACAGCTTGAAAATACGTCGAATGCCGGTGCCGTAGCTTTCAATCAGACGCAGACGGTGGAATACTTCTGCCAACTTTTTATTCCTTGGCTGAGAAACGCCGATGCGAATATCCTCAGTTGAAAGACCAGGGAGAAGTCCGCCAAGCGAAATAAACTCCATCTTTCTGTCATTCACATTGATAATGATGCTGCCGCTGAATCCGTAATCACGATGCACAAGGGCGTTGAGCAGAGCTTCACGAATAGCTTCTTCGGGGTAATCCTGCTTATCCGTGCGAACAACTCCTTTGATCGTGGAAACAGTCTTGTTGCACAGAGCAAGATAGTTTATCGCATCATCAAGCTGCTTGAACACGGAACCTCCGAACTCCTTGCAGTCACGGAACTCTGTGCAGAATTCATCTTTGAATACGGCAATTTTAGTCGTGTGATGGCATTGGTCTGAAAGCAGCAGAGCGAGGTTGGTGTAAATATCGTTCTGCGTGATGCCAAGCGCACGATATTTCTCGACGGAAAACTCCACACCGTAGCGCTGGAATGCAGTTTTGGCAGCATCAAAGGTCAATTCCTGTTCCAAACTGCGGGAATCTTCGTAGGTATCTCCGTCCGATTCTTTTATCATCTGGCGAATCTGTTCGGGGGAAGCCTGCACACTGGATGCACCTTGGTGAACATAAACGCCGGTAGGCTTCATACCCTTGGATTTCAGATAGTAGGGCTTATAGCTGCCTTCGCCGACTTCAATCCGAATTAACTTATTATCCTGGAGGACATACCGCACGAACATGGTCACATCCGGTGCGATTGCATCACGGATGCCGTTGGTCAGACGCGTGTAGGTTTCATCCACATTGTCAATGCCGATCAGGTTGCCCTTATCATCAATACCGAGATAGATCACGCCGCCATCCGTATTTGCAAATGCGATGACCTCCTTATAAATGTCATCGATCATCTGAGATTTATATTCAATGCGCTCGCTTTCATATTGCATATACAGCACCTCCATTGTAGCTTACTTATATTATACTCATATTTTCATGATTTTCAACAAGGCGAAGTGAAAATTCACTTTTCATTCACTCGGAGCTGTGAAAATCACTTTTGCACCGACTCGTTGTCCTTCCGCACTTGCATTTCTGCAAGAAACGCGGAAGGGCTTTTTTGATTTCTTGCAATACCACCTGATTTTTCGGTCTGAGACTTTTTCTCCGTATATTCAGTCGACAAAGAAATTTGTCGGAAATATTGAAAGGAGAAATGCCCATGACAATTTTTGAAACCGTCAAAACAACGGTCACGCCGAGAATGGCGGCGGAACATTTCGGGCTGAGCGTCAGCCGAAATGGGATGGTCTGTTGTCCTTTTCACGACGACCGGCACCCGAGCATGAAGCTGTATGAGGATCATTTCCAACCTTTCCGCCAAGCTGCAGCGTGAAAGTATCCGATACAAGGAAGTCGTGGAACTGGCTGATGTGCTGGGCTACGACATCGTATGGCAGAAACGGAGGGATAACCGATGAAAGCACAGTATGCCATTCTTCGCTTTGCCAAGTACAAAGGACCGGAAATTGGGCATATTGAGTCCCACAACGAGCGCACTAAGGAGAAGTACGCCAGCAATCCCGATATTGACGCCTCCCGCAGCCATCTGAATTTCTATTTGGTATCACCGGAACGCAAATACCGTGCGGAAGCCGAAAAACAGATTGCCGAGGCAGGCTGCCGCACCCGTTCCGACAGCGTGCGGGTGGTGGAAGCGCTGGTGACCGCCAGCCCGGAGTTTTTCAAGGGTAAGAAAAAGGCGGAGGTCAGAGCCTATTTCACCGAAGCGCTGGCGTTCATCGAAAAATATCAGTCCAAGGTCACGATCATCTCCGCCGTGGTGCATATGGACGAGAAAACGCCCCATATGCACCTTTGTTTTGTACCGCTGACAGAGGACAAGCGGCTCAGTGCCAAGGAGATTGTAGGCAACAAGAAAAAGCTGGAGATTCAGCGCAAGCTTTCCGAGCTGGATGAGCTTCACCGCACCGTGGATTCCATCCCCGATGCCGTAATCCGGGAATACACCGAGCGGAAATATGTGCATCACAGTCGAATGAATCAAGAAATCTGAGGCAATAATAAACACGAAACGGAGGAATTCTATGGCAGAAATCAAGGAAATGAAACCAGACATGACCGAACAGAAAAAGCAGGCTGTCATCGAACAGCTCTGGCTGACTTATTACAATGATACGCTATTTGCAAAGGGACTGATCACGGAAGAACAGCGCAATAAGATGCGTCTGATGATCAAGAGCCGTACTGCTGCAAAAACGCGATAAGATAAATATGGCGGCAATCGAGGGATACGGTTGCCGCCTGATTTTTTTGACAACTTTTCAGATCATCTTGAAAAGTTCATTTATTTGCGATATAATATTCACAGATGATGATATAACGAACTTTATGAAAGGAACCATTATGGATATACATTCTGTCAGACAACAGCTGCGGATGAAAAGCATCTACGATATTCCGCTTCGGGTGACCTATTATGCCCGTGTTTCTTCGGAATCGGATGAGCAGCTGAATTCTCTGGGCAACCAGATCAGTTATTATGAAGATTTCATCAGAAAGAACGCCGCGTGGACATTCATGCCGGGATATATCGACGAGGGACTGTCCGGTATCTCCACCAAACGCCGCGAGAATTTCAACCGCATGGTAGATGATGCCGAGGCCGGTAAATTTGACCTTGTCATCACAAAGGAGATTTCCCGTTTTGCACGTAACACGCTGGACTCCATCCAGTATACCAGACAGCTGCTGAATGCGGGAGTGGGTGTATTTTTCCAGAACGACAACATCAACACCTTTGATGAGGACTCCGAGCTTCGCCTGTCCATCATGTCCTCCATTGCACAGGACGAACTCCGCAAGCTGTCCTCCCGTGTAAAATTCGGACATCAGCAGGCCATCAAGCAAAATGTCGTGCTGGGTAACAGCCGCATCTTTGGATATATCAAAAATAATGGCCGTTTGGTGATTGATGAGGAACAAGCCGTGATGGTACGTGAACTGTTTGAGTTGTACGCTACCGACGAATACTCCATGAAGCAGCTTGAAATTCTGTTCTGGGAAAAAGGATACCGCAACCACAACGGCAAGAAGATCGCCCACTCCACCATGTCGGGCATGATCTCCAATCCCAAATACAAGGGCTACTATGTGGGCAACAAGGTTAAAGTGGTCGATATGTTCACCAAAAAGCAAAAATTCCTCCCTCCGGAGGAATGGGTCATGTTCAAGGACGAAACCGGAGAGATTGTACCGGCTATCGTATCAGAAGAACTATGGGAACAGGCCAACGCCGTACTCCGCAAGAGAAGTGAGGATGTGAAGAACCGTCAGGGTGTCTGCAATCACGCCAACCTTTTGACCGGAAAACTGTTCTGTACCCATTGCGGTACACCTTACTACCGCCGTGACTCCGTAGATCGGCAAGGAAATAAAAACTCCAAGTGGGTTTGTTCCGGTAAGATCAACAACGGTAAGGACAGCTGCGATTCCATTCCGATTTATGAAAAGGAACTCATTCCCGTACTCTTTGAAGTGTTCCGTGATACCAGAGAAGCCTCTGCCGCCATGCTGGAAGAATACGAGCAGATGTACCGTTCCATGACCAGCGACGGCAACATCGAAAAGAAGATTGAAACTGCACAGGCAACCATCGAGCTGACCTTGAAAAAGAAAAGCAAGCTGTTGGAACTGGTAGCCCTCGACAGTATCACCCCCGCTGATTTCAAGACCATGACCGCACAGTGCAATGCCGACATCAAGGCGGCTGAGCAGGAACTTGCCGAGCTTCGGGAACAGCAGGAGTCTAGTGAGGCATTCCGCAGCAACATGGAGCGTATCCGCAAGGTGCTTCGGGATGCCGAGCGTGACTGTCAAAACGGCGAGATCACCAAGGAGTTTATCGATACCTTCATCGATAAAATCTTCGCTACGCCGGAGGGTAACGGCACCATGCGGCTGGACATCAAGATTTTCACCGGCGAAAGCTGTGAAAAGTATCTTGAAAAACTTAAAAGGCGGTCAAATCCCGAAGTTTCTACGGGTCACACGTTCAAGAAGATGATTCAGGCATACGAAAACGGCCTGAAGTGATCCTGCCTGAAGACAGCGAAAACGATGCCTGCGTAATACAGGCATCGTTTTTTACTTTACATTATAATATTAAAAATATAATTAAATGCATCAGTCTCTGTATTCAAATTCGAGATTGTAGATGCTCACGGTGTCGCCGTCCTGAATGCCCATGTCCTCCATGCGCTTATACACGCCGTTGTCGCGCAGGACGCGGTCAAAATACATCATGCTCTCATTGTCCGAGAAGTTCACGGAGGCCATGAGCCTTTGCAGCCAGCCGCCCTCAACGACCCATACATCGTCGTACTTTTCGATCGTAAGAGCCTCGGACGTGTCAATGACCGGCTCGGGCGGGACGTAGTCGGCCTCAAAGCGTATAACGGGCGGCAGCTCGCGCAGCATATCGGCGGCCATATTCACAAGCTCGTGCGTTCCGCTGTGCGTTGCGGCGCTCATCTCGAAGAACTCGTAGCCGAGAGCCTTGACATGCGCCTTGAGCCGCTCTATATTTTCGCGGTCATCGCCGCACAGGTCGCACTTGTTTGCCGCAACTATCTGCCTGCGGGCAGCGAGCTCGGCGGAATACTCCCTAAGCTCGGCGTTTATCGCGTCGAAGTCCTCAACGGGGTCGCGCCCCTCGGAGCCTGAAACGTCAACAAGATGTATCAGCAGGCGGCAGCGGTCGATATGCCGCAGAAAATCGTGACCGAGACCCGCGCCCTCGGATGCGCCCTCGATTATGCCGGGAATATCGGCCATAACAAAGGAGCGCCCCTCATCGACATACACAACGCCGAGATTGGGAAACAGCGTCGTGAAGTGATAGTTTGCGATCTTGGGATGCGCCTTGCTGACGACCGACAGCAGCGTGGACTTGCCCACGTTGGGAAAGCCCACAAGCCCCACGTCGGCAAGGAGCTTGAGTTCGAGCGTTATATCATGCGCCTCGCCGGGCAGACCGGGCTTTGCAAAGCGCGGCACCTGTCTTGTGGGCGTGGCAAAATGCTTGTTGCCCCAGCCGCCCTTGCCGCCGCGCGCGGCGATATAGTCCTTGCCGTCGGACATGTCGTGCATGATAGCGCCCGTCTCGGTATCGCGCACGAGAGTGCCGCGCGGTACGCGGATATACAGGCTCTCGCCGTCCCTTCCGGAGCAGCGCTTGCCCTGACCGTCCGCGCCCGTACCTGCAACGTACTTGCGTTTGTATCTGAAGTCCATCAGGGTGGACATGTTATCGTCAACGACGAAAACGATATCGCCTCCCCTGCCGCCGTCGCCGCCGTCGGGACCTCCCGCCGCGACATACTTCTCGCGGTGGAACGCGACTGCGCCGTTGCCGCCGTTGCCGGCCTTTATCGTTATCCGTGCCTTATCAACAAAAGAGGTTGCCATATTTCGCCTCACTGTAATATTATCGTTTCACTCAGATCCTGTCAGCAGCTCAAAAAAGCAGTCAAAGGCCGCAGAGTTGTCTGCATAACAGAGCCCTATAATAAATGCCGGACGGGATTCGTCCGGCATCGCAGACTGTCAAAAAGCATCCGCTACTGCGTAAAGATAACCGCGCAGCGGGGGAGCTCGAGGGGGCAAGACCCGCCTCGAGTTAGATAAACCGCCGTCGAAATCCTTGAAATTTCAAGGATTTCGGTAAAAGCATTTTGAATACTTTCAAAATGCTCGGCGGAAAAGTGCAGTCAAAAAAGTCCCTCGAGGGACTTTTTTGACAAGCTGAAATGCCGGACGGGATTCGTCCGGCATCGTCATGTTAATTTACTGAGCGATCTCTTCGTAAACAGAAACCTGCTTGCGATCCTTATCCTTGCGCTCGAACTTTACCTTGCCGTCTACGAGGGCGAACAGGGTGTCGTCCTTACCCTTACCAACGTTGGTGCCGGGATGGATCTTAGTTCCGCGCTGTCTGACGAGGATATTGCCGGCCAGGACGAACTGACCGTCTGCTCTTTTAACACCAAGACGCTTGGACTCACTGTCGCGGCCATTCTTGGTAGAACCCATACCTTTTTTATGTGCCATTAAGGTTACACCTCCATTATCAGTAGTAGCGGGGAAAATTATGCGTTGATGGTTTCGATCTGAACCTTGGTATAAGGCTGTCTGTGACCCTGCGTTCTGCGATAGCCCTTTTTGGGCTTCATCTTGTAAACGCGGACCTTCTTGCCCTTGCCGTTCTTTACGACATTTGCGGAAACAGTAGCGCCGTCGATAACGGGAGCACCGAAAACGGTGCTGTCGCCGTCGATAACTGCGAGAACCTTGTCAAACTTAACGGTCTCGCCGGCCTCAACGTCAAGCTTCTCAACGAAGATAACGTCGCCCTCTGCCACGCGGTACTGCTTGCCGCCGGTCATGATGATAGCATGCTTCATAAATCAACGATCCTTTCTTCAGGTCTCGCTCTCATGGGTGCCGGACAAAAGCCGGACTTCCGACCCATTCAATGCGGCTCGAATAGCATATCACTTCAGCCCTGAAATGTCAATGCTTTTTCGCATCCCTCCGCGGTTTTTCTCGCAGGTGCAATGCCGTGGTTGCAAAACACGGTCAAACATGAGATAATAAATAATATATTAAATAAAGATTTGCGAGAAAGGAGAGCATACGAGTGCTGAAGAAACTGCTTTCACGAACCGCGATCACTGCACTGCTGATAATCGTGCAGATCGCGTGGATAGCGGCGCTGCTGCTGCGTCTGGGCGACGCTATGCCGATACTTAACTACATCCTGCGCATACTGAGCCTTATCGCCATCCTGCACGTCATAAAAAACGACATGGATCCATCGTACAAGGTCAGCTGGGTGCTGTTCATTGCGCTTTTGCCGCTGTTCGGAGGACTTATGTATGTCCTGTTCGGCAACAAGCGCCCGACGAAATTTGCACGCGAAAGGCTCAATGTCCAGCTTGAGGACACTCAGCGCTACTACAGCCTGCGTCCCTCGGCAGCCGAGGAGATCGACGACGATGGGGTGCGGGGGCTGTTTAGGTATCTTGAAGACTACAGCGGCTACAGAGCCTGCCGCGATACGCTCACGGAGTATTTTCCCGTCGGCGAGGCAATGTACGCAAGCCTGCTGCCCGAGCTTGAAAAGGCGGAAAAATTCATTTTCCTCGAATATTTCATCATAAATCAGGGGCAGATGTGGGACTCGGTGCTGGAGGTGCTGCGCAGCAAGGTCGCACAGGGCGTGGATGTTCGCGTCATATACGACGATGTGGGCTGCGCCGACTACCTGCCGGCAAATTATTATCAGACCCTGCGCAGCTACGGCATCAAGGCCGTGGCCTTCAACAAATTCGTGCCTCTGGTCAGCATCGTCATGAATAACCGCGACCACCGCAAGATAACCGTCATCGACGGCAAGGTCGGCTTCATCGGCGGCATAAACATAAGCGACGAGTATATAAACAGGAAGGAGCGCTTCGGCCACTGGAAGGACACGGGGCTCATGTTCAAGGGCGCGGGAGTTGAAAACCTCACGCTCATGTTCCTTGAAATGTGGAACGCCTTCAACGAAAGCGAGGGCTGCTACAGCGATTATGTGCCCGAGCAGTACGAAGAGCGCGGCAGCCAGAGCGACGGCTATGTCCTCAGCTTTTCCGACAGCCCGCTCGACGACGAAAACACGAGCGAAAATGTCTACACCGATATACTCTACAGCGCAAACGACTATGTTTATATAACAACGCCCTACCTTGCTATTGACAGCAGCCTGCAAAACGCGCTGTGCATGGCGGCAAAGCGCGGCGTTGACGTGCGGCTCATAACTCCGGGAATACCCGACAAAAAGATGGTATACCGCCTGACAAGGTCGTATTACGCCTCGCTTCTCCGCGCAGGCGTAAAGATATATGAATACACTCCGGGCTTTATCCACGCGAAAAGCTTTGTCTCCGACGATAAGCTCGGCGTTGTCGGCACGATAAACATGGACTACCGCAGCCTGTATCTGCACTTCGAATGCGGAACGCTGATGTACGACAGTCCCGCCGTCATAGACCTCAGAAACGACGATCTTGCAACTATCGAAAAATGCCGCAAAATAGAGCTGTGCGACTGCCATACGAGCTTCTTCGGCGAGCTTCTCGACCGCATACTGCGCGTCCTCGCTCCGCTGCTTTGACAAAAAACTGCCGTCCCTTCTGTTCAGGGACGGCAGTGATTTTTTATGTGGATGTGGCTCAGCCGACGATGTCGCGGGTATCGCGTGCGATAACGAGCTCCTCGTTGGTGGGGATGACAAAGACCTTGACCTTGGAGTCGGGGGTGGAGATCATGATGTCCTCGCCGCGCTTGGAGTTTGCCTCGTCGTCGATGGTAACGCCCAGATAGCCGAAGTACTCGGCAATGGCCTTGCGGGAGCTCTTGGAGTTCTCGCCTACGCCTGCGGTGAACACGATAGCGTCAACACCGTTCATTGCCGCGACATAGGAGCCTGCGACCTTGGCGACCCAGTAGTGGAACATATCCAGAGCAAGCTGTGCGCGCTCGTTGCCCTCGGCAGCCGCATCGTCAAGATCGCGGAAGTCGGAGGAAACACCGGAAACGCCCAGAACGCCGGACTTCTTGTTGAGTATATTGAGCATCTCGTCGATGCTGATGCCGTACTTGTTCATGATAAACTGGATAACGCCCGCGTCCAGATCGCCGCAGCGGGTGCCCATGGGGAGACCGACCAGCGGGGTGAAGCCCATGGAGGTATCCACGCACTTGCCGCCGTCGATAGCGGCGATGGAGCTGCCGTTGCCCATGTGGCAGGAGACTATCTTCAGCTCCTCGATGGGCTTGCCCATAAGCTCTGCGCAGCGACCCGAAACGTAGCGGTGCGAGGTGCCGTGGAAGCCGTAGCGGCGGATGCCGTCGTTCTGATAGTACTCATAGGGAACTGCGTACATGTAGGCCTTGCCGGGCATGGTCTGATGGAAGGCGGTGTCGAACACTGCGACCATGGGAACATCGCCCATAACGTCGCGGCAGGCATTGATGCCGATGATGTTTGCCGGATTGTGCAGCGGTGCAAAGGGTGTGCACTCCTTGAGCGCTTCCATGACTGCATCGTCGATGCGCACGGAGGAAGCAAACTTCTCGCCGCCGTGAACGACGCGGTGGCCGACAGCGTCGATCTCCTTCATGGAGGCGACAACGCCGTACTCTGCGCTGGTGAGCTTGTCGATAACAGCGGCTATAGCCTCGGCGTGGGTAGGCATTGCAACGTCCTCGTTGAATACGGGCTTGCCGCCGACCAGCGGAGTGTGCTTGAGGTGGCCGTCAAGACCGATGCGCTCGCAGAGACCCTTTGCCATGACAGACTCGGTCTCCATGTCGATCAGCTGATACTTCAGAGAAGAGCTGCCTGCGTTGATAACAAGAATTTTCATTCCAAGATTCCTTTCTTATTGTAAAAATCACAAAATAATTGTATTATAAAATCATACATAATTCATTTTAATACATTTTGCACAAAAATCAAGTTATTTTTGAAAGGGATGAAGGATTTGAGCGTAATAGGCATAGTAGGAGAGTACAATCCCTTCCATTATGGGCATATGCACCATATCTCGGAGACGAAAAAGCTCATGGGCGAGGACTGCCCCGTGGTCTGCGTCATGTCGGGGGATTTTATCCAGCGCGGCGAGGCGGCGGTATATTCAAAATTTGCGCGCGCCGAGGCTGCTGTGCAGAGCGGCGTTGACCTCGTGCTCGAGCTTCCGCTGCCGTGGGTGCTGTCCTCAGCCGAGGGCTTTGCGCGCGGCGCGGTGGGGCTTCTGGGCTCGATAGGTGTCGTCACGCACCTGAGCTTCGGCAGCGAATGCGGCGAGGTCGAGGTACTCGAAACGATAGCGGAGGCGCTCATCGACCCGCTCATGGGCGCTGATATCCGCACAGAGCTCGCAGCCGACGAGGGCATACCCTTTGCCGTTGCGCGGCAGAGAGCCGCGGCAAAGCGCGTCGGCGAAATGTCCTGCCAGCTCGAAACGCCGAACAACATCCTTGCCGTGGAGTACATAAAGGCCATATACAATCTCGGTCTGAGCCTCAGACCCGTGACGGTGCAGCGCTTCGGCTCGGGGCACGATGAGCTCTCGGGCGAGGGCTATAAGTCCGCTGCCGAGATACGCCGCATGATATCCGGCGGCAGGGATATCTCCGCCGCGCTGCCGGAAAGCGCCGGTGCCGTGTACCGCCGCGAGGAGAAGCTGGGGCGCGGTCCTGTGATGCAGGAGGCTCTGGAGAGCGCCGTATTATCGCGCCTGCGCATGCTGCCGGACGAGGCGTATGCCGCACTGCCGGACGTGAGCGAGGGACTTCATAACCGCATTGCGCGTGCGGCGAAGGAGGAGTGCACGCTCGATGCCGTCCTTGCCGCGGGAAAGAGCAAGCGCTACGCTCTGTCGCGCATACGACGTATTATAATGTGTGCCGCCCTCGGGATAAACGCGCAGATGTCCGCCGAAACGCCGCCGTATGCCCGCGTGCTTGCGGCAAACGGGCGCGGCTGCGCTCTGCTGCGGCAGATGAGCGAACGGTCGCTCATACCCGTCATAACAAAGCCCGCCGAGGTCAAAGGGCTCGGTGCGGAGCGCCGGAGCCTCTTTGAGCTCGGCAGCGCCGCGCACGATCTTTACGTCCTCGGATACAACGCAAAGGCCGAGCGGCGCGGCGGCGCGGACTGGCGAACGAGCCCGAAAATTTTATGATTTGTTTATAATTATGCTCCATATTTAAAACATTGTTATAAATATATTAATAAAATATTCAAAAAACAGTTGCAATTTGTTTTTGGGTAGTTTATAATGCTCACTATCAACAAAAAGACAAATGTTCGCTCTGTGCGGACACGGAGAAGTTGAAAGTTGAGAATCAATTAGGAGGAATTAATCCAATGAAGAAGTTTTTAGCACTTGTTCTTGCCATGCTCATGGTGTTCTCGCTGTGCGCATGCGGCAATGACGACGGCGGCAGCGCAAGCGGCGATAAGGTCATAAAGATCGGCGTTTACGAGCCTCTGACTGGCGCAAACGGCGCAGGCGGCAAGCAGGAAGTTCTCGGCATGCAGTATGCAAACTCTGTCGTCAGCACCGTCGAGATAGGCGGCGAGACCTACAAGGTCGAGCTCGTCACCGCTGATAACGAGTCGGATACCTCGAAGGCTGTTTCCGCAGCATCCAACCTCGTTGCACAGGGCGTATCCGTCGTTCTCGGCTCCTACGGCTCTTCCGTTGCGATAGCCGGTTCCGATACCTTCAAGGACGCAGGCATCCCCGCGATCGGCGTTACCTGCACCAACCCCCAGGTCACCGAGGGCAACGATCACTACTTCCGCATCTGCTTCCTCGATCCTTTCCAGGGCACCGTTCACGCAAACTTTGCAAAGGAACAGCTCAAGGCTGACACCATCTACTGCCTCGGCGAGCTCGGCAACGACTATGACCAGGGTCTTATAAACTACTGCAAGGCAGCAGCAGAGAAGCTCGGCATGACGGTCGTCACTGAGTCCTTCCCGAAGGATAACTCCGACTTCACCTCTTACCTGAACAATGCCAAGAAGGCCGGCGCTCAGGCGATCTTCGCTCCCTGCTCGATCCAGTACGCACAGCTGATCGTTGAGCAGTCAGCAGCTCAGGGCATCAACATTCCTCTCCTCGGCTCCGACACTTGGGACAGCAATGTCATCGTCGGCGCTACCAAGGGCAAGGACGTTCAGGTCTATGTTTCCACCTTCTATCAGGAAGGCGCAAACCCCGACTTTGAAAAGGGCATCAAGGAGTGGATCAACTCCGACAGCAAGAACCTTGAAAACAACGGCGGCAACGACATGCTCGCAGCCGTAACCGTCATGGGCTATGATGCATACATGGTAGCTCTCGAGGCCATCAAGGCAGCCGACTCCAGCGATCCTGCGGCAGTCATGGCAGCTCTGCCCGGCGTCACCTACTCCGGCATCTCCGGCGACATCTCCTTCAATGACATCGGCGACGCAAACCGCGACTCCGCAGTCATCAAGGCCGCCAACACCGAGACCGGCGAATGGGAATTCGTCGCAGTCCAGAAGGCTGAGGCATGATTCCGCACTGCTGCGGCGCAGCCTGATACTTAAACCGTTAACTGTTTATATGGTGGGGATGCTGCGGTATCCCCACCATATGGCGTTTTTTTAATCAAGGCAGGAGCGCATAAATATGCTCCGTAAAATACACTGCGGAGCGGATCTATGCGTTCCAAAAGAGAGATAGGATGGTCCTCAGATGATCGAATTTTTACATGTTAACTTTGGTTATCTGCTATCGGGCATATCCGTGGGCGGTCAGTATGCCCTTATAGCCATCGGCTACACGATGGTATACGGCATACTCAGACTCATAAACTTTGCTCACGGCGATGTCTTCATGGTAGCAGGTCTTATAATGATCTACGCCATAGCCGGCGGCCTGCCGATGTGGGTGTCGATAATTCTTGTTATAGCGCTCACGGTGGTGCTCGGCGTTGTTATCGAACGCGTTGCGTACAAGCCGCTGCGATCCTCGCCGCGTATGTCGGTCATGATCTCCGCCATCGGCGTTTCGTACCTGCTGCAAAACTGCGCACTGTACTTCACCGGCGGCCTTGCCCGCTCATACCCCGTTATCCCCTTCCTCGCAAAGACGGTCACGATATGGGACGCGAGCACCAAGGTCGTTACCCTTATAACTCCGGTGCTTACCATCGTTCTGGTCATAGCGCTCGTGCTGCTTATAAACCATACCAAGATAGGCATGGCAATGCGCGCCGTCGCCAAGGATTTTGAGACCAGCCAGCTCATGGGTATAAAGATCGACTCCGTCATATCCTTTACCTTCATCATCGGCTGCTTCCTCGCGGCTGTCGGCTCGCTGCTTTATTTCTCAAACTACACCACCGTTGTTCCGACCTCCGGCGCGATGCCCGGCCTGAAGGCCTTCGTCGCGGCTGTTTTCGGCGGCATCGGATCGATACCTGGCGCTGTCATCGGTGCGTTCATAATCGGTATCTGCGAAAATATCATTAAATCTTTCGGAAACGACTGGACTGTATTCTCCGATGCGTTTACTTTTGTCCTGCTGATTGTCATCCTCCTCGTCAAGCCCACCGGCATCTTCGGCGAGAAGGCGACGGATAAGGTGTGAGGTGACGGTGATGAACGAAACAATGAATACCAAGATCCTCAGAACTCCGGACGAAGTCGCAAAGCGTCAGGGCATGTGGCTGACGATAGTCGCCCTTGTAATCATGTACGCCGCGCTGTTTGCGCTCGATAACTTCATTAAGCCCACGCAGTTTACAATGATGCTCATCCCCGTGCTCAAGAAGGGCGCCATATACTCGCTGGTCTGCGTTTCCATGAACCTGCTCAACGGCTTTACGGGTCTGTTCTCGCTCGGTCAGGCGGGCTTCATGCTCATCGGCGCGTATGCCTATGCGATATTCTCCATCCCCGCCGCGCAGCACGCCTCGGTCTATCAGTACTTTGACGGCGGCGCTATCCAGTTCTCGATCCCTGAGCTTCTGGGCAACGCTCTGGGCGTGAACCT
The DNA here is from genome assembly GCA_963620985.1 of Hallerella sp. Lineage (GTDB taxonomy): Bacteria > Bacillota > Clostridia > Oscillospirales > Oscillospiraceae > F23-B02. The sequence goes on from CAVFCI010000002.1 coordinate 21,362, forward strand.
CGGCAGCTTCCTCGGCGCGATAATCTGCATCATTATCGCAGGTCTTGCAGCGGCAGTTTTCGCGGCGCTCATCGGTATCCCCGTGCTGCGCCTCAAGAGCGACTACCTCGCCATTGCGACCCTCGGCTTTGCAGAGATAATCCGTGCCTTCTTCCAGTGGAACGGCCTCGGCGTTATCACCAACGGCTCGAACCTCCTGCGTAAGTACACCTCCTTCAGCGATATGAAGATACAGATCGGTGCGCAGGTGTTCAAATTCGGAACGATCTTCCCGTTTTTCATAGCGATGATAAGCATCATAATCATCGTCCTGCTCATAAACTCCTCCTACGGACGCGCATTCAAGGCCATCCGCGACGATGAGGTCGCGGCGGAGGCAATGGGCATCAACCTGTTCAAGCACAAGATGCTGTCCTTTGTTATCTCCAGCTTCTTTGCCGGAGTGGGCGGCGCACTGCTTGCAATGTTCCAGACGACCGTTCAGGCCTCGGCCTTCATGTCCTCGATGACCTACGAGCTGCTGCTGATCGTCGTTATCGGCGGCATAGGCTCGGTCTCCGGCAGCTGCATCGCGGCATTTCTGTATATCGCCTGCTCGGAGTGGTGGCTGAGATTCCTCGACTCCGGCGCTATCGGCAGCATTCAGGTCTCCTTCTTCCGCGACGGCTTCCGCAAGGTCGTGTTCTCCGTCGTCATCATGGTCATAGTCCTGTTCTTCTCGCAGGGCATCATGGGCAACAAGGAGCTGTCCTTTGCCGGACTTATCAGAAAGATACAGGCTAAAAAGGCCAAAAAAGCCGAAAAAGCCAAAGAGGGAGGTGCCGCATAATGAGCAATAATGTTCTCCACGTTGAAAATGTCACCATGCAGTTCGGCGGTGTCGTTGCGGTCAACAACCTCTCGCTCGATATCCCCGAGGGCAAGATCATCGCCCTCATCGGCCCCAACGGTGCGGGCAAGACCACGGCTTTCAACTGCATCACCGGCGTTTACGAGCCTACAAACGGCCTTGTCGAGTTCATGGGCGAGCCCATCGTGCGCAACCATCCACAGGGCAAGATGAAGAAAAACTACAAGGGCGAAAACGGCGATATGTACCTCGGCAAGGTCGTTGCCAACACGCCGGATAAGATAACCCATCAGGGCATAGCCCGTACCTTCCAGAACATAAGGCTCTGGAAGAGCATGACGGTGTTTGAAAACGTCCTCATAGCAAAGCACATGCACGCAAAGCAGAACGTTTTCTCCGCCACCTTCCGCGGCAATGCCAAGGAGGAAAAGCGCATGCGCGAGGAGACGATGGAGCTGCTGCGCGAGCAGGGACTGGACAAATACAAGGACGAGATAGCCACCAGTCTGCCCTACGGTCTGCAGCGCCGCCTTGAGATAGCGCGCGCACTGGCAGCCGACCCGAAGCTGCTGCTCCTTGACGAGCCGGCAGCCGGCATGAACCCGCAGGAGACGCTGGAGCTTGCGCAGTTTATCCGCGAGATACGCGAAAAGCACAACCTCACGGTGTTCCTCATCGAGCATCACATGGAGCTTGTCATGCAGATATCCGACTATATCTACGTCATCGACTTCGGCTCGGAGATAGCTCAGGGCACGCCCAAGGAAGTCCAGAACAATCAGCGCGTTATCGACGCATATTTGGGGGTTGTTGAAGATGAGTGAAGCAATACTGAAGATCAATGACCTCAAGGTCAATTACGGCGGCATCGAGGCTGTCAAGGGCATAAGCTTTGACGTTCCCGAGGGACAGATAGTCACCCTTATCGGCGCAAACGGCGCGGGCAAGAGCTCGACCCTGCGCGCGATAGCCGGTCTTGTCAAGCCCTCCGGCGGCTCGATAGAGTTCAGGGGCGAGAACATCACCGGCCTCGACCCGACCTCTATCGTCAAAAAGGGCATAACCCTTGTCCCCGAGGGACGCAAGATATTCCCCGACCTCACAGTCGTGGAAAACCTCAAGATCGGCGCGTACCTGCGCAATGACGATCTGACCGACGACCTCAACTGGGTCTACGACCTCTTCCCGAGGCTCCGCGAGCGCTCGTGGCAGGAGGGCGGAACGCTTTCCGGCGGCGAGCAGCAGATGCTCGCGGTCGGCAGGGCGCTCATGAGCCGCCCGCAGGTCATCATGATGGACGAGCCCTCCCTCGGCCTTGCGCCCATCATCGTGCGCGGCATCTTCGATATCATCAAGGAGATCAATAAGCGCGGCGTTACCGTCCTGCTTATCGAGCAGAACGCGAACATGGCGCTCAAGACCGCGCATATCGGCTACGTCCTTGAGACAGGTCGGCTCACGATGTCCGGCTCCGGCGAGGAGCTGCTTGCAAACGAGCAGATCAAGGCCGCCTACCTCGGCACATGAATATATGAGTATATGATAACAGCACCGCAGGTTGATTCACCTGCGGTGCTGTTTCTATGTGATTCGGCTGTGCAGGCGGTTCATCTTTTTTGCTCAGGGCTATTGACATCGGTACGAAATCGGACTATAATGCACTGGTACGATTTCGGACTAAGGCAAGCGCCGGCTGCCATTTAGTCCGCACTTACCAAAAAAGGAGCAAAGCATGGCATATCAATCAAAGCAGCTGCGGCGTTTCAACCGTCTTGTCGGCGAAACGAACGCGGTATATCACGAGCTCGCGCAGCAGCTCGGCCTGTCCGACAGCGCGTTTCAGATACTTTACACCCTGCACGACGAGGGCGGCGCATGCCCTCTGCGCGATATCTGCGCATACTCTGGGCTCACGAAGCAGACCGTCAACTCCGCCCTGCGCAAGCTTGAGGCCGAGGGCAGCGTGACGAGCGAGAGCGCCGATGCGCGGCACAAGACCGTGATGCTCACGCCCGAGGGCGCGGCGCTTGCGGAAAGGACCGTCGCGCAGGTCATAGCGATAGAAAACGACATTCTCGGCTCGTGGCCGGAGGAGGCGCTCGAAAAATATCTGCGCCTTACCGAGGATTACCTCATAGTGCTGCGCGAGAAGGCGCGGGAGGTGCGGGCATGAATATAAGGCTTTCCGACCATTTTGACTACAAGCGCCTGCTGCGCTATGCCCTGCCGTCTATTGTCATGATGGTGTTTACGTCGATCTACGGCATCGTTGACGGCTTTTTCGTTTCAAACTACGCGGGCAAAACGCCCTTTGCAGCCGTGAACCTCATCATGCCGCTGCTGCTGATACTCGGCTGCGTCGGCTTCATGTTCGGTACCGGCGGCGGAGCGCTCATCGCAAAGACCATGGGCGAGCGCAAGCCCGACAAGGCAAACGAGCTGTTCACGCTCATCGTTGTCGTATCGGCTGCCTGCGGCGTGGTGCTCGCGGCGCTGGGATTTTTCCTGCTGCGCCCCGTGGCAGAGCTCATGGGTGCGTCGGGTGAGCTTCTGGAGCAGAGCCTTATATACGGGCGCATAATCCTGCTCGCGCTGCCGTTTTACATCTTGCAGTTTGAGTTCCAGTGCCTGTTTGCCACGGCGGAAAAGCCGAAGCTCGGTCTGTACGTCACCGTCGCCTCCGGCCTTGCGAACATGGTGCTCGACGCGCTGCTCGTGGGCGTGTTCCCCTTCGGCGTAGCCGGAGCGGCTGCCGCGACCGCGATAAGCGAGCTTGCCGGAGGCGTGATACCTCTTGTATACTTCTCACGCGAGAACACGAGCCGCCTGCGCCTTGTGCGGTTCAAATTTGACGGCAGGGCGCTGCTCAAGACCTGCGGCAACGGCTCGTCGGAGTTTATGAGCAACGTCTCGATGTCGCTGGTGAGCATGCTGTATAATGTGCAGCTGATGAAGTACGCGGGCGAGGACGGTGTCGCGGCCTACGGCGTTCTGATGTACGTCAGCATGATCTTTCAGGCGATATTCATCGGCTACTCCGTAGGCACCGCGCCCATAACGGGCTATAACTTCGGCGCGCAGAACAAGGCCGAGCTCAAAAACCTGCTCTCGCGCAGTCTGCGCATAATCTTCGTGTGTGCACTGTGCATGTTCGCAGCCGGTCAGCTTCTGGCCGAGCCTCTGGGCAGAATATTCGTAAGCTACGACGCGGAGCTTCTTGACATGACGGTGCATGCCTTCGGCATATTCTCGTTTGCCTTCCTGTTCTCGGGCTTTTCGATCTTCGGCTCGTCGTTCTTCACCGCGCTCAACGACGGCCTTACCAGTGCGCTGATATCCTTCCTGCGAACGCTCGTGTTCCAGCTCGCGGCGGTGCTGCTGTTTCCGCTTATATGGGGGCTTGACGGCATATGGCTGTCCATCGTCGGCGCTGAGGTCATGTCCATCATCGCAACGCTGCTGTTCCTCATCGGAAAGAGGAAGCGGTACGGTTATTGACAGCCGAATTGTTAAAACAGAATTAAAAAGGTAAAAACAGGCGTTTTTGTGCGAACGCCTGTTTTTTGTGCGCATGGGCGGCAATGCCTGTATTTAACTGCACGATGTATTGGTATCATATGTATATACATTACGGTATACATTACAAGGAGTGAGTTAAATGAAACGATTTCTGAGCATAATGCTCGCATTGCTGATGCTGCTGAGCCTCGTACCGGCGGCACTGGCTGACAGCGGCGACACACTGACCGTGCAGACGCGCACGGCAAAGTACACCTTCAAGGTGGGCGACACCTTTACCTATTCGTATTGGCTGCGCCTCACGCCCGACCTCGTAAACTACAGCGAGGATTATCTTGTCAAGTACATCACAGGTCAGGCCTCCGATCAGGGCGTTACGCTGCCCGGCTCCTCGCTCGGCAAGCTTCAACTCGGCACACTGACCAAGATGAAGCTCAAATCCGCCGGAGGCAACATCATGTACGACACCGACTGCCTGACCCTCGTTTCGGCAAGCATGCCCAACACCAAAAAGGGCTACACCGTGCAGAAAAGCGACGTGCTGGCAAATTCCCTCGTCGATTCCGGCGTGCTCGACTTCACGAACTCCGACCTCGGCTTCTGGACGGGCAAGGTCAACGATTCGGGCGATCAGACCGTGTTCCAGACGACAAACGTCCTCGTCACCTGCAAGTTCAAGGTGACCAAGAGCTCGGACACGCCCGTGTACCTGCGCACGCGCCTGCGTCACCTTGAGGTCACGACAAACGGCCTGCTCGGCCTGACGAAGGGCACGGATATCATCATCGTCCACCGCGATCAGGCCGTGTTCATTCCCTATGAAAGCTACGAGACGATAAACAACGAAAAGCCAAGCGTCGTGCTCAAATCGCTTGTCGATGACGTGGGGCTCGATATCCGCTACTTCAACACCGCCGGAGACAAAGACGATTACAAGCGCCCCGGCGCGGGAGTGACCGTCAGCATGTACGGCTTTACGACCGACGGACGCTACACGAAGCTCAGCACCACGACGACCGGCGACAAGGTGACGTGGTTCTACGATGTGCCCTACGGGCAGTATTACGCAAACTGCTCCTTCACCAACGCAAACGGCAATTTCTACGCAACGCCCGACCCCGAAAAGGCAGAGCACATAAACGTTCCGGCTACCGGCGAGGTGCAGGCGCTGTGGCTTATCCGCAGCGATCCCGCGACGCAGAAGAAGATAGATGTCAGCATCAAATGGGTGGGCGATAACGGCTATCTGACCGTGCGCCCCGATTACCTCATGGCCGACCTCAAAAGCAGCGATAATTCGAGCGTCCTGCACAAGCGCCTTATCGAGCGCGACCAGACGAGCGAGAGCTTCGACTGCGTAAATATCTATGACGCAGACGGCAATAAGATCACCTACGACCTTAACATCAGCGCGCTCTACGGCGCATCGCAGGTCGTGTCCGGCAGCTCCGTATTCCCGTACACGGTCAGCATCGACAAGTCCGTAGGCGCTGACGGCGCGGAGGACTTCACCGTCACGCTCGTCTACTGCGGCGACAAGTCCGATATCGGCGGCACGCAGCCGGACGAGAACGAGCACTACTGGACAGAGCAGACCGCCCTGCGCACCGAGCCCACCTGCACGAGCGAGGGCAAGGCCTATTACATCTGCTCGACCTGCCACCAGACAAAATACGAGCTGCTCCCTGCCACGGGGCACAGCTGGGATTCCGGCAGTGTCACGAAGGCTCCGACCGCGACGGCGACTGGCAAAATGCTGTATAAATGCACGGTCTGCGGTGCGGCAAAGACTGAGGATATCCCCAAAGCAGAGCACAGTCACAGCTATAAAAACGGCGTGTGCACGGTCTGCGGCGCGGCTGATCCCGACTATGTAAGACCGGCTGTGCAGTTTACCGATGTGAGCCAAGGCGCGTATTACTATGACGCTGTGCAGTGGGCAGTCGCGGGCGGCATAACCAAGGGTACGACAGCGACGACGTTCTCGCCGAACGCAGGCTGCACCCGCGGTCAGGTCGTGACCTTCCTCTGGCGCGAGGCCGGTGAGCCTCTCGTGAGCACCAAGGTCAGCTTCACCGACGTAGCCCCTGGCTCTTACTGCTATAAGGCCGTTCAGTGGGCAGTCGCAAATGGCATAACAAACGGCACGACAGCTACGACGTTCTCGCCCGACGCGACCTGCACGCGAGGTCAGATCGTGACCTTCCTCTACCGTGCGGCAGGCTCTCCCGCCGTCAGCGGCTCATGCCCCTTCATGGACGTTCCGTCAGGCTCCTACTGCCGCAGCGCGGTGCAGTGGGCAGTAGCAAACGGCATAACAAACGGCACGAGCGCCTACACCTTCTCCCCTAACGCTACCTGCACACGCGCACAGGTCGTGACCTTTATGTACCGCGCACAGTAGGTTTGTATGGGCTGTTCTATCTTGACATGCATGGCAATTATGTTATAATCTAAGCATCAATTGCTGCTTCCGAAGGAACAGCAAAAAAATCCAACATAAGGAATATTATCAGGAGGAAACATGAAAAAGAGACTTATCAGCATGCTGATGGCAGTTCTCATGATCGCGTCCCTGCTGCCTGCAAGCGCTCTGGCCGCAGGCGCAGATGTCTGTCCGGCAGACCCCAAGGGCGGAGATCATCAGTACACCACAGTCAGCGTCAAGAAGGATGCCGATGCAAAGACCCCCGGCGTAAGCGTAAAGGTATGCAAAAACTGCGGTGAGATCGACGAAAGCTCGATCTCCATCAAGGCATTTGCATATCTCTGGGATCAGTGCAGGACCTGCAAGGAAGGCAAGACCATGACCGTCATTACGGCAAGCTGCCGTAACCCCGGCCTCGTCGTAAGCTACTGCGCAGAGTGCGGCAAGGCATTTGCCGCCAAGGACTTCGGCAACAAGGCATACAAGGTCGAGGAAGCGCTCGATCACGTCTATTCCGACTTTGAGGTTATCCAGCAGCCGACCTGCACCAAGTCCGGCTACGGCTATGCTATCTGCAAGCTCTGCGGCGACCCTGTCGCGTTTGATAACGAGGAAGAGGCCACCGATCTGCTGAATCTTTCCGACTTCAGCAGCGCTACAGCATACGCAAGCCGTGTTCGTGAGGTCTACAACATGTTTGCACCCACCAATCCCAAGCACGATGATGAAAGCCAGCTCGTAGCGGTTACCAAGGAGACTGTAACCACCGACAAGAGCGGTGCTACCGTAACTCTCTATCCCGCAAAGGCAGCTGCCCACATCTCCACCGTAGGCGGCGTACAGTATAAGCTCAACGTAAAGACCGGCGAGTATGAAAAAGTAGAAGGAACTGCTGATTTTGAAGTCGGTTACACCGGCGATAAGATCTGCCCCGACTGCGACATGGGCTTCAAGGTCGGCGAGGATATAGAGCACGAATATGTAAATTCCAAGGACGGCGAATTCCCCGAGATCAGCTCAACCACCGGAAAGTGGGTCAACGGCAGTGCCGACACCATCAAGTGCGAGGATTGCAGATACACCGGCGGCGCTTCCATCAAGCACCTGACCCAGTGGTACGACACCGACGCTGCGAAAGAGCCCAACTGCACTGAGCCAGGCTGTGCCGCTACCCTGTACTGGATAGACAAGAACGGCGAGGTTCAGCATAAAGCCGGCGCTGAGAAGAAGGAGCTCGGCCACAACTATGTCCTCGTCGAGGGTCAGGCAGCGACCTGCCTTGCGGACGGCTACGAGTATGTAAACTACAAGAAGTGCACCCGCTGCGGCGATACCACCGGCGACGACACCAAAAAGATCACGCTTAAAGCCCCCGGCAAGCACGATTATCAGCTCGTGTCCATCGTTGACGCTACCTGCGAGCATCAGGGTCTGAGCTACAAGCAGTGCAAGGTCTGCGGCGAGAAGGTTTATGATGGCAAAGTTCTGTACACCGAGCTCACTGCCATGGTAGCGCACACCGCTGCCGACAAGCTCGCAAACGTCAAGGAAGCTACCTGCACCGAGGCAGGCTACACCGGCGACACCGTCTGCAAGTTCTGCGGCACCGTCATGGAAGAGGGCAAGGAGATCACCATGCTCGAGCACACTCCCGTTGACGTTGCGGCAAAGGCTCCCACCTGCACCGAGGCAGGCATCACCAAGGGCACTATGTGCTCTGTCTGCAAGACCGTTCTGACCGCTCAGGAGACCGTTCCCGCGCTCGGCCACAAGACCGAGGTCCAGAACGCGAAGGAAGCCACCTGCACCGAGGCAGGCTACACCGGCGACACCGTCTGCACCGTCTGCAAGGAGACCATCAAGAAGGGCGAGGTCATCAACGCACTCGGCCACAGCTACATCAATGGCATCTGCACCCGCTGCGACGCAAAGCAGCACGGCTACAATCCGTTCAGCGACGTTAAGTCCGGCCCGTACTATGACGCTATTCTCTGGGCATACGAAAACGGCGTGACCGAGGGCAAGGCCGACGGCACCTTCGGCGTAAACGACAAGTGCACCCGCGCCCAGATCGTCACCTTCCTGTACCGCGCAGCAGGCTCGCCCGATGTCGCGGCTACCGTGAAGAATCCGTTCACCGACGTTTCGTCCAAGAGCCCGTACTACAACGCTATCCTCTGGGCTGTTTCCAAGGGCATCACCACCGGCACGACCGCAAGCACCTTCAGCCCGAACGCAGCCTGCACCCGCGCCCAGATCGTCACCTTCCTGTGGCGCTATGAGGGCAAGCCCATTGTAAGCGCTCTGAATAATTTCAGCGACGTAAACTCCTCCAGCGTGTACTACAACGCCATCATGTGGGCAGTCGATGAGGGCATCACTCAGGGCATCACCAAGACCAGCTTCGAGCCCGGCACCGCATGCACCCGCGCTCAGGCAGTCACCTTCATTTACCGCGACTTCTCGTCCAAGTAATATCAATAATTCAAGCAGCTCCACGTCTCAGGCGTGGAGCTGTTTTTTACAGTTTTACAGATAGGAGTGAGAGCATATGAAGAAGAGAGCACTCGGCGCGTTTTTGGCGCTGCTTTTGCTGCTTGCCGCCCTGCCGGTATCCGCGCTGGCCGACGGAGCCTGCGGCGAGAACACGCTCTGGTCGCTGTCGGACAGCGGCGTACTGACGATATCCGGCACGGGTGACATGGCCGGCTTCGAGCTTGGCGGCGCACCGTGGTACTCCCGCCGCGGCGAGATTCGGCGGCTCATAGTCGCAGACGGCGTGACGGGCATCGGCAGCGCCGCGTTCTCAGGCTGCGGCCTTATCGCCGAGCTTGAGCTTCCGCTGACGCTGCAACGCATCGGCGACAGTGCCTTTGACGATGTGTACGGCCTCAAAAGCGTATATTACGCAGGCTCTATCGCGCAGTGGAAGGCTGTGGAGATCGGTCTCGGCAACAGCTTCGGCACGGCGCAGCTCGTGTGCGCCGACAAAAGCGAGCCGTTTTCGGATATCTCCGGCTGGTGCCGCGACTATATCGTCACCTGCTACATGGCCGATATCGTCGGCGGCTTTCCCGACGGCACGTTCCGTCCCGCGCTGAGCGTCACCCGCGCCCAATTTATCATGATGCTCTATAACCTGGGCGGACGACCGCCCGCGCCGGATGTGCAGCTCGGCTTTTCCGACTGCGCGGACATCGCAGAGGTCTATACCGCGGCGGTGAAATGGGGCACAAGGGCGGGCATCATCATGGGCTTTGCCGACAACAGCTTCCGCCCGAACGCCAGCATAAGCCGTGCGCAGATGGCGGCGTTTGCCTACCGCTTCCTGAGCCTCGGAGTGAGCGGCGCGGTGCTTGACGAGTGCCGTGCGCCGAACGCCTTCCGCGACTACGGCGGCATTTCCGAAAGCTACCGCGAGGCCGTGGACGTGATGGCGAACATCGGCGTTATCCAAGGCTACCCCAACGGCAGCTACGCGCCCAACGGCATCGCAACACGCGGTCAGTCCGCCGCAGTCATGGCGCGCCTGCTGAGCGCCCTCACCGAGCTGCGGGAGTAAAATTAAAGACCGGCGGCAGAGGCTCAGTCCTCTCCGTCGGTCAATTACTGTTCTGCTTTTGTAAGCGCTTCGACGAGCGTCAGCAGCGCCGATATCTGCTCCGGCGGCAGCTGCTTTATCAGCTCCGAAAGCCTTCTGAGTGCTGCCGGATCGGGCGCAGCGGTGTCGAAAAATTCCTTGGGAGTGATCTCGAGAAACTCACATATGTAGAAAAAGTTCTGCATCGTCGGAAACGCCTTTCCGTTTTCGATGGTGTTGATGTAGCCCGGGTTCTGCCCGATCGACAGACTCATGTCGCGCGCCGAAACGCCTTTTCCGGCTCTGAGCTGAGCAAGCCTGCGAGCAAAGTTTTCTTCGTACATTTAATCGCCTCCTTTTTAGTAAGCGCTGAACAAATGACTGTCAGTACTTCATTAACATATTATATCTGCCGCTCAGGCAAAATCATTCCAATATATCTGACATTTTCCTCGCAATAGCACATTTGTTCTGATATCGCCTAATGAATGTCTTAGACCATCTCCCCTCCCCTGCAAATTTCGCATTTTGCTTATTTCCCGATTGAATAGCGTGCAGTAAAATGTTATTATCATAAAAAAACAAAACGGAGCGATGAAAATGACAGAAAAGCTTTACTATATCGACAGCCACATGAAGAGCTTCACGGCGCGTGTCACCTCCTGCGAGCAGAGCGGCGAGCGATACCTCGTCACCCTCGACCGCACGGCCTTTTTCCCCGAGGGCGGCGGTCAGCTCGGCGACAGCGGCACGATAGGCAATGTGCGCGTTTTCGATACGCACGAGAAAAACGGCGAGGTGCTGCATTATGCAAGCCAGCCGCTCGAGGTCGGACGCACTTACGACTGCGCGATAGACTGGGAAACTCGCTTTCGCAGGATGCAGAACCACTCCGGCGAGCATATTTTATCGGGACTCGTGCATAAGAAATACGGGTACAGCAACGTCGGCTTCCACATGGGCAGCGACGTTGTGACGATTGACTTCGACGGCGAGCTCACCTGGGAGCAGCTTTGCGAGCTCGAGCGCGAGGCAAACCGCGCCGTCGCCGCAAACTATAAGGTCACAGCGACCTTCCCGCCCGAGGAGGTTCTCAAAGCGTTAGAGTACCGCAGCAAGCTCGAACTCACGGAAAACGTGCGCATCGTCGAGATAGAAAACACCGATATCTGCGCCTGCTGCGCGCCGCACGTTGCCTCCACCGCTGAGGTCGGAACCGTGCGCATACTCACAGCCGAGCGCCGCCGCCGCGGCGGCGAGGGCGTGCGAATAACCATGCTCTGCGGCCTCGACGCTTACGAGCACGAGGTCGTCATCAGCGAGAACAACACGGAGATATCAACGCTCCTGTCGGCAAAGCGCAGCGAGACCGCTGCCGCCGTGCGCAGGCTCATGGCCGAAAACGAAAGGCTCAAGGCGCACTCGGCGGAGCTGTGCCGCGCGCTTGCCGCGGTGAAGGCCGAGGCAATAGAGCCCTGCGAGGGCAATATCTGCCTGTTTGACAGCGTTCTGGACGAGCCCGCGCTCCGTGCGCTCGTAAACGAGGCGGTGAAGAAATGCACGGGCATCGCGGCAGTGTTCTCCGGCAGCGACGAAACCGGCTACCGCTACATCATCGGCAGCGCCGGAACAGACCTCCGAAAAGCGGCGAAGATCATAAACTCAGAGCTGTCCGGACGGGGCGGCGGCAGCAGCGAAATGATACAGGGTAGCTGCACAGCGTGTTCAGAAAAAATTAAAGATTTTTTGACTAATTTTACGTTTTAGACACGTTATACTGATATGTATAACAAAAACAAGGTAAAAGAGGCACTAAAAGTTGATTTATCCTACAAATAATAATTGACAATATTATGACAGTTTGTTAAAATGGATAAATAGAAAAAGGGTAGAATATACCCTTAAAAGGACTCAGCAAAATATTTTTTATGGGGGGTTATCCGTGAGAGACCTTAAGCACCTGATTTACTTTGAGAACCTGCTTCAGGATGCCAACAACGAGTTGGTCCAGCAGGCAAAGGCTGAGGGTAAATATGCCATCGGCTATACCTGCTACTTCATGCCCGAAGTACTTCTCGACCTGCCCGGCTGCTTCTCTGTTCGTCTGAGAGCGCCGCGCTGCTCATCACCCGACATAGCGACCTACTACATGTCATCTCGCGTATGTCACTACGGCAGAAGCCTTTTCGAGCGCGCACTCGAAGGCGGCTTCAACTTCCTCGACGCACAGATGGCGACCGAGACCTGCACCGTCACCTGCCGCTTCCAGGAGCACATCAAGCCCAAGCACCTTGACTCCGTCAAGGACATGAACGTCATCCAGAACGACAATTTCTTCTGCGAGTTCACCGACGTTCCCTACAAAAACACCGAGAACGATTATGAGTATTTCACCGCTCAGCTGAACGCCCATGTCCTCACCCCGCTGCACGAGAATCTCGGAATCGACGTTTCCGACAAGGCTCTCAAGGAAGCCATCAAGCAGCACAACGAGGTCTGCAAGCTCATAAACGAGATCGGCGACTACCGCAAGCTCGAAAATCCGACCATCACCGGCTATGAGTTCCACGTCATCCAGCTCGTATCGCTGGTATGCCCGAAGTACCTCATCCTGCCCTACCTGCGCGAGACCGCAAAGGAAATGAAGACCCGCAAGCCCGACGAGAAGTGGCCGTTCCGCTGCAAGGTCGTGCTCGCAGGCTCCGAGAACGACGATCCCTGCTTCACCCAGCTTATCGAGAGCTGCGGCGCAGAGGTCGTCTGCGACCGTTACTGCTACGGCGCTGTCGAGTCACGTCAGCCCATCGTAGTGGAAAAGGGCGAGAAGCCCCTTTACGCGATCGCAAAGCACTACCTCAAGACCTCCAACTGCCCGCGCTTCATGCCGCAGGACGAAATGCGTGCAAGAAAGCAGCGTCTGGCAGACCTCGTCAAGGAATACAATGCAGACGGTCTTATCGTTTGCTCCAACAAGTTCTGCGAGTACTGGAGCTACGAGCGTGTCATCGACACCATCGTTATGAAGCGCGACTTCGGCATCCCCGTATGCTCGATCGAGAAGGAGTACATAAACACCGCTTCCGGTCAGCTCCGCACCCGCTTCCAGGCATTCGTTGAATCTGTCGAGATCAAGAAGATTCAGGAGGGCAAGTAAGATGGATTTTAAGAAAGCAGTAAAAGATTTCTGGTATGGCAAGCCCCATACCGCTGAAGAAGGCGGTCGCCGCCTCGGCGATCTCTACCTCCCGAAGACCGGCCTTTACAAGCACAGAGAATGGCGCGGCGTAAAGGACACATTCTATTACTTCCATAACGTTTGGCTGTACAACTATCTGCACGTGGTCATGGACGTTATGAAGTACGGCGGATTTATCAACGCGGTCAAGGGCGTATGGCGCTACCGCTGGGTAGGCCAGACCTATATAACCGTTATGCACTGGTTCGACCGCGGCATGGAAGGCCTGCGCGGCGAGGCTCTGCGTGCGTCACCGTGGCACTACCGCGCAATGACCAACGCGACCATATACCAGTTTATGGGTATGTTCGTCGCTGACACCAAGCTGCACGGTGGCAAGAAGAACGACGCATGGTACCACACCATGTCCATGAAGGAAACCACATGGGGCGGCATGTTCTACGGCTGGAGCGACAAGTTCAAGGCAATCTCTCTGGAGATGATCCCCTACTTCGTCACCTGCCATGTCAACAGCCACACTGTTCACAACTACATCGACGCGGTTCAGTCCATCGGCCTGCCCGGCGACCCCTGCCCGATGTGTCAGGCTGAGGCCGGCCTGTACGTCCTGGACGATATCCCCGACTACAGCCCGTTCGTCATCACCTGCAACGAAGCCTGCGACGGCTCCGTCGGTACCGCCATCCTTCAGGACTGGTTTGCCGATAAGCCCCTGTACGCTCTGCAGATGCCCATGCTCTTCGACGATCCCCTTGCAAAGGACTTCGTAAAGAAGGACATCGAGAAGTGCTGGAAGTTCATCGAGGATCAGACCGGCGTTCCCATGAATCTCGACCTTATGTACGAGTGCATCGAGCGCCAGAACGAGATCATGAAGTTCGAGTGGGAGAAGTGGGAGGTTGCCGCAAAGACCAATTCCTACCCCATAAACGGCGTTTCACAGGCACTGTACCGCATCTACTCCTCGCAGTTCGGCGATCTGCCCATCTGGCACGAGGTTGACGCAAAGGTCCGCCCGATCCTTGAGAAGTGCGTCCGCGAGAAGATCAACACCTTCCCCAACACCCGCCACAGAGTCATTGCATGGTCCTGCGCACCTCTGTACTACTCCAACTGGTGCACCTGGGCATACAATACCTGGGGTCTGAATGTCATCATCAACATGGACTCTCTCATGTTCGACATGACCATCCGCACCGACAGCTACGAGAACATGCTCGACGACGTCGCTCAGTATCATATGTGGGCTCCGATGCGCCGTATGGCAGTCGGCGGCATGCACCACATCTTCGAGCTGTGGGATTACATGGAGCGCTTCAACTGCGACATGGTCGCAATGTACGACCAGCTCCAGTGCAAGGGCATGCAGGGCGTACACGGCCTGTTCGAGGATGAGTTCCGTGACAGAAACATTCCTGCGTTCTGGATCCCCCACGCACTGCCCGACAGCCGCACTGTCTCCCGTGCTGAGATCCGCCGCCTCATCAACGATTACATGAGCACCGTTATGCACGAAGAGCCTCTGGATCCTTCTCTCCTCGAGCTCGACGACGACATGACTTGGTAATAGGGAGGAGCAGAGAATATGAAAAAGTTTGTTAAAAGAGCACTTGGCCTTGGCGCAGTTGCTTATACCGCACTGTTCGCGGTATTCTTCTTCGACCTCGACGGTAAGTTCCTGTTTAACGTAGTCGAGCCTTTCCTGAAGAATCACTACGACAACATGGAGCGCAAGGATATGCTCAAGACTCCGTACGACATGGATAAGTTCCCTAATTACAAGTACGACGAAGTCTGATCCTGATATCTGAAGCACAATTTAAACCAATGCCAACTCTCCGGCAACGGAGAGTTGGCATAACAACGGATCCACATAGTTAATTAATTATTTATTGATATTAATTGGGAGGCAACACTAATGAAGTATTTTGGCGGTTGTGACGTAGGCTCGACCTACACAAAGGCAGTCATTCTCGACGAGAACGGCAAGATGGTAGCAGATACCACCATCAAGAGCAAGATCAATTCCGAGGCATCCGCAGTAGCGGCAATGGCAGAGGTCTGCGAGAAGGCCGGCCTGAAGGACTCCAAGGCACTTGAGTACCTCATCGGTACCGGCTATGGCCGCAACAAGGTTCCCTTCGCCGACGAGAATATCTCCGAGATTTCTTGCCACGCAATGGGCGTACACGTCACCGATCCTTCCGTCAAGGCGATCATCGATATCGGCGGTCAGGACGTCAAGGGCATTTCCGTTGACACCGACGGCACCGTAAAGAACTTCGCAATGAACGACAAGTGCGCAGCAGGTACAGGCCGCTTCTTCGAGGCAATGGCACGCTCCTTCGAGATGAGCCTTCCCGAGTTTTCTAAGCTCGCACTGACCGCAAAGAACGTCATCCCCATCACCGCACAGTGCACCGTTTTCGCAGAGTCCGAGGTCATCACCCTCGTCGGCGAGGGCAAGCCCATGGACGAGATCGCAGCAGGCATCGAGATGGCAGTTGCAAAGCGCTGCTTCGTTATGGCCAAGAAGGCCGGCGCGACCGACAGCATCACCCTGACCGGCGGCTGCGCAAAGAACGACGGCCTGAAGCAGGCTATCGAGCACGTTCTGAAGCTGAAGGTCGTCAACCTCAAGACCGACCCGCAGCTCATGGGCGCTCTCGGCGCAGCAGAGTATGCACGCCAGAAGGGTCTTGCAAAGGCAAAGTAATTTTGCAGGCGAATTAAGGCTTTAAAAAGTCTCTATTGCGGTGCCCGACCGGTGATGTTGTACCGGATTTGGGTGCATCGCCCTGCGGAATAAAGGCAAATATACAAGTATTAAAAGGCAGCTGAGAGGCTGCCTTTTAATTTCCGCATAACAAACGCCCTGCCTTGTGGCAGGGCATTCGTATATTTTTTGGAGTGGGGAGTATCAGTGCTTGTTGTAAACTTCCATATCCATCTTGTCGAGGCTCTTTGCAACAACGGCCGTACCGACGAGGTCGCCGACGTTGTTGAGCGTCGTGTGCGGAGGATCGATAACGGGCCAGATAGCCGCAAGGATCGGAACGAGGGTCAGCGGCATGCCGAGCACCTCAAGCAGAACGCCGGACATGACCACGCC
This sequence comes from Hallerella sp., assembly GCA_963620985.1. Taxonomy (GTDB): domain Bacteria; phylum Bacillota; class Clostridia; order Oscillospirales; family Oscillospiraceae; genus F23-B02. The sequence continues at coordinate 38,047 of CAVFCI010000002.1, forward strand.
TGCGCCCTTTACACCGGCAGCACCGATGGAAAGGATAAGGCCGAAGAACACGAACTGGAGCGCACTTCCGAAGGTGATGGGGAAGCCGTAGAGGTTTGATGCAAAGACACAGCACAGGCCGATGAACACGGCAAAGCCGGTCATGCCCATCGTGTTGCCTAAGGGCAGCGTAAAGCCGTAAATGTTCTCGGGAATGCCGAGCTTTTCCTCACTGAGCTTGATCGAAACGGGCAGGGTAGCCGCAGAGGACGAGGTGGATGCAGCGACTATGATGGCGGGTGCTATCTTACGCAGGAAGCCGTAGCCGGACAGCTTGGTGAGAAGCCTCGTGATAAGGGGATAGACCAGAATAAGAACGATAATGCAGATCACCCAGTCGGCGGCGATAAAGACGATAACGCTCTTCATCATTTCGCCGCTGACGGTGGATACCATCGTTGCAACGAGCGAAAGAATGCCGAAGGGCGAGAACTCAATGACGTACTCGGTGATCTTGAGCATCGTCTCGCTGCCCTCTTCTATGAACTTAATAACGGTCTTGGCCTTTTCGCCGAGCGCGAGCAGTGCAACGCCGAGGAAGAGACAGAATACGATGATCTGGAGCATGTCAGCGTTGACCATCGACTCGACAATGTTGGTCGGGAACCAGCTTATAACGTTGTCGATGAAGCTGTACTCCTGAGCCTCGGTCGCCTCTACTCCGGTGAGCAGGTCGGTAACGCCCTTGCCGGGCTGTGCGATAAGACCGCCGACCATGCCGAATATTGATGCGATGATAGCGGATACAACGATCCACAGCATAGCTATATTCGGCTCGAAGCCCGCGTTTCGGCAGATATTAAACCCACGCGAATAGCTGTCGTTGCCTTCACGCAGGAACACAAAGGGAATATCGCGGAAAGGCTCGAGCCCGACGGGCTTCAAGTCGTAAATGCCGCGTATATTGCCCTCCTCGCTGCCCGGACGGAAATATGAGCCGCGCAGCTTCTCGTTCACGGAAAACGCCGCAGGAACGGCCAATATGAGCTCCTCAACGCCGAATTTGAGCGAATCGATACCGGCTGCCTCCAGCCGGTCAACCTCCAAGGCAAAGTCAATTTTCCGCTGAAGTATGTGGCTGATGAGCTCATCGTTGCGCATTTCAAGCCAGTCAACGCGAATGTTGGGGTATTCATTACCGAACTGCTTTATAAGCCCAGATAAAATGACCGTGCAGAAAAAGCTTGAGCCGCCGAAGCAAATGTTTCCGACAAAGCCGTTTGAGCAGTCGCGCAGATACTGCCGCATATCGTCCTCAAGCTTGAGGATCTTTTCGACCGTACTGATATAGTACTCGCCCTCTGGCGTGAGCGAGATGGGCGTCGTTGTTCTGTCGAAAATAGTGATGCCGTAGCTGCTTTCGACCTTCTTGACCATGCAACTGAGCGACGGCTGGGACACGAACAGCTTTTCGGCAGCTTTAGAGAAGCTTTTTTCTTCATACACGGTATAGACATAGCGCATCTTTTTGAGCATTTCCGATCCTCTCCCTCGGATTCAAAATGGTCTGATGCAAAATTATACTATAGTATCTGCGGTATATCAAATCTGTATAAAGAAAATCACTTTATTTTAGATTATATTAACTTAATCTTGATTTGCCTACCGGATTGGTTGTATAATAGAAAAGAGGTGAATCACATGATATCAACAAAGGGACGCTATGCCATACGCATACTGCTTGACCTTGCCGAGCACAGCAACGGCAGTTACATTCCCATGAAGGAGGTCGCTGCACGTCAGGAGATATCGCTCAAATATATCGAGAAAATAATGCCCTCGCTCAGGGGCGCGGGGCTTATCGACAGCGTTCACGGCATCGGCGGGGGCTATAGGCTCACAAAGCCGCCCGAGCGCTACAGCCTGTGGGAGATACTCAGGCTCGCCGAGGGCGACCTCGCGCCTGTGTCCTGCCTACAGGATAACGCGCCGCCCTGCCATCGCGCCGCCGAGTGCCGCACGCTGTCCGTGTGGGAGGGCTACTATGAGCTCACGAAAAATTATTTTTCCGGCATAACGATCGCCGACCTCATGGACGCGCCCAGCGGCGGAGACTACATTATCTGACCGCCGCCGAGCACAATGTCGCCGTCGTACAGCACTGCTGACTGACCGGGCGTTACGGCGCGCTGAGGCTCGTCAAAGCGTATGAGCGCTTCGCTTCCGCCGAGCGGAGTGACCGTTGCCGCCTGCTCCGGCTGACGGTAGCGTATCCTCACCGTGCATCTTACGGGGCTTTCCGGCGCTGCACCGCTTATCCAGTTAAAGCCGCACACGCGAGCCTCGCTCGAATACAGCCCGCTGCTTTCGCCGAGCGTCACGGTGTTTTTCTCCGCGTCGATGCGGCAGACATAGCGCCGCTCGGGGAGCGAGAGCCCCAAGCCGCGGTGCTGCCCTATCGTGTAGTGCGTAATGCCGCGGTGAGTGCCTATAGCTCTGCCGTCTGTGTCCACGAAGCTGCCCTGCGCGGCTGTTTTGCCCGTCAGACGCTCTATGGCTGCGGCGTAGTCGCCGTCGGGCACGAAGCATATATCCTGACTGTCGGGCTTGTGGGCGCTTGCAAGGCCATCTGCCTCGGCAATAGCTCGCGTTTGGCTCTTGCTGAGCTCGCCGAGCGGGAAGATGCAGCGCCCCAGCTGCTCCTGCGTGAGCATGTACAGCACATAGCTCTGATCCTTCGTCTCGTCCAGCGCCTTTTTGAGCAGGTACCTGCCGCCGTCATGCTCTATCCGTGCGTAGTGCCCCGTCGCTATCCTGTCGCAGCCGAGTATGTCCGCACGCTCGAAGAGCTTATCGAATTTCATATACCTGTTGCAGTCGATGCACGGATTCGGCGTTTGCCCCGCAAGATAGGCGGAGGCAAATTTTTTTATCACCTTTTCACGGAACGCATCCTTGAAATTGAACACATAGTAGCGCATGCCGAGCGCGAACGCAACACTGCGCGCATCCTCAATGTCGTCGAGACTGCAGCAGGTTTTGCTGCGCGAAAGCCCCGCGTCGCAGTTATCGAAAAGCTTCATCGTGCAGCCGATGCACTCGTGCCCCATGCCGCACAACAGCTTTGCGGCGACGCTGGAATCAACGCCGCCGCTCATTGCAACTAAAATCTTCATTCCTCCGCCCATGTCGCTGCGGGAGTTGCGCGCATTGCGAGTATCGTGCGGCTTATGAGTTCGTCAAGGCTCCAGCCGAGCATATCCGCGCCGCGCTCGATCACCTCGCGTGAGCAGCCTGCCGCGAAATTTGCGCTTTTGTACTTTTTCTTTACGGACTTGAGCTCCAGATCCTGAACGCTCTTCGACGGGCGCATTATCGCAACAGCGCCTATGAGACCTGTGAGCTCGTCCGCTGCATACAGGATCTTTTCCATAAGATGCTCCGGCTCTATATCGACGGTTATCGCGTAGCCGTGGCTCGCCGTCGCATAAATGAGCCGCTCATCAAGCCCCTCCTCGCGCATGAGCTCCTGACTTTTGATGCAGTGCTGCTCGGGATAGAGCTCAAAGTCAAGGTCATGCAGCAGACCGACTACGCTCCAGAAATCGGCCTCGTCGCCGTAGCCGAGCTCGTTTGCGAAGTATTCCATAACGCCGGACACGATAAGCCCGTGCTTGATATGGAAGGGGTCGGAGTTGTACTTTTTCAAAAGCTCAAGCGCCTGTTCTTTATTTGGGATCATGGGAAAAACCTCCTGCGATCAAGCTGATGTCAGTCCGCAAACAGCGGGGTGGAGAGGTAGCGGTCGCCGGTGTCGGGCAGGAGCACGACTATGCTTTTGCCCTCGTTCTCCGGACGCTTTGCAAGCTCTATCGCCGCCCAGACGGCAGCGCCGGAGGATATGCCGACCAGCACGCCCTCGCTCTTGCCTATGAGCTTGCCGGTGGCGAATGCATCATCGTTTTCAACGGGGATTATCTCGTCATAGACCTTGGTGTCGAGCACCTCGGGAACAAAGCCCGCGCCGATGCCCTGTATCTTATGCGAGCCCGCAACGCCGGTCGAGAGGACTGCCGAGCTCTTGGGCTCGACTGCAACGACCTTGACCCCGGGCTTTTTGCTCTTGAGGTACTGCCCCACGCCCGTGACCGTGCCGCCCGTGCCGACACCTGCAACGAAGATATCGACCTCGCCGTCGGTGTCGGCGAATATCTCGGGGCCGGTGGTCTCAAAATGTGCCTTGGGGTTTGCGGCGTTGACGAACTGGCCGGGGATAAAGCTGTTCGGAGTTTCCTTTGCAAGCTCGTCGGCCCTGGCGATAGCTCCCTTCATGCCCTTCGAGCCCTCGGTGAGCACGAGCTCGGCTCCGTAGGCCTTCATAAGCTGGCGGCGCTCAACGCTCATGGTCTCGGGCATGACGATTATGATGCGGTAGCCTCTTGCGGCGGCAACGGACGCAAGCCCGATGCCGGTGTTGCCGCTGGTCGGCTCAATGATGACGGAGCCGGCGTTCAGAAGCCCCTTGGCCTCCGCGTCGTCTATCATCGCCTTTGCGATCCTGTCCTTGACAGAGCCGGCGGGGTTAAAATACTCAAGCTTTGCGAGTATCCTTGCCTTGAGGCCGAATTTCTTTTCAATGTGAGTGAGCTCGAGCAGAGGGGTCGAGCCGATAAGCTGATCAGCGGAAGTATATATTTTAGACATGATATTATCTCCTTTTTTATTAAAATGATTTTTGAATTGATGTGAGCCTAGTCCCGACATCGGAAGACAATATATGCAGGCATGATGATTACCTCGCTTCGGCATTAAATACTACTTACTTAGTAGGTTGGTAGTATTATAAGCCTCTGTTCCGCATTTGTCAATAGCCTTGGGCAAAAAAATATAAAAAAAGCAACTGTCAAAAGGTATACTTTTTGACAGTTGCGTTTTTATAATGTCATGATAGCTGAAAATAGTCAAAATTGCAAGATGTCGTGTAAATTTATCTGTAAAAATGCCTTGATTTTATTAAAAATCACTGTTTTGATCGCCGAAAAACAGCAAATCACTTGACTGTCAAAAGGTATACCTTGTGATAGTAAGCGTGAAATTTAAGGAGGGTATATTATGAGTTCCGAAGCCCCAATATTCTTTGTTCTGCTGTTCATTGCAGTGCTTGCGTTTACGATCTATGCCGCGATGCAATTCGGCGAGGTCGTCGTCAACAAGGGATATCCGGAGAAGAAAACAATGATCATCGTTCTATGCATTTTCCTGCCCATTGCAGGATATCTGCTCACCTGCGCGCTGCCGGACAATACTCAGCGCGAGATCATAAAGAACAAGCAAAGCAGCACGGGCAATAGACGCACAGTGGTCAGCGACGAGCTGCCTGAGCTTTGAGAGGGTGTGCCATGTCTGAAAGATACACAAAACTATTCTCTCAGGTAAAGCCGCTGTATGCCGAGGGCAGCCCGGTCATTATCATGGCCGGCGCGCTGCTGCTGGATAATGTCGGCGGCAATGTGCTTGCGCAGCTGAAATTCAAAAACATATCGCCCAAGACCGTCAAGGCGCTGACCGTCAGCGTGACGGCAAATGACACGGTGGGCAGGGTTATCGGCAAGCCGACCATTTATCAGTATCTGGATTTGAATGCCGAGCGCGACGCGGAGTTCGGACAGAAGACCGCGATATCGCTGCCGAGCGAAAATACACGCGAATGTGAGGTCAGGGTGCTCGAGGCCGCGTTTGCCGACAACTCCGTGTGGACGGCTCCCGAGGGCTTGAGTTGGGAGCCCGTGCCCGAGCAGACACCGCTGTTTCCCAATGACGCGGAGCTTTTAAAACAGTACCGTATGGAGGTAAACCCGGCCGCGAAGAGCGAGCTGCTCACTGTAAAAGACCTGTGGCTTTGCAGCTGCGGCGCTGTTAACAGAGCGGTGGAGAATGCCTGCCATTGCTGCGAAACGCCCTTGTCCGCAATGAAAAACGCAGACCTGTCAGGGCTCAGAGAAAGATGTGATGCCCGCCTCAAGGAGGAAAGGGAAGCCGCCGCAAAAGCTGCCGAGGAGCACCGCATTGCCGCTGAAAAGGCCGCGAAAAAGACAAAAAAGATACTTTCTATCGCAATTCCCGCGGCCATTGCGGTTGTTGCTCTTGTGATCGTTCTCACCAAGGTCATCATCCCGGGCAGCAAATATAACGCAGCTGTTGAGCTATACGATGAAGGAAAGTACCGTGAAGCTGCAGCAGCATTTTTGGCGCTCGGAGATTACAAAGATTCACAAGCTCGCTGCTTCTCTGCGTGGGGTGAAATTACCGAAAGGCAGACCATGGCGGCAGATGGAAATTATGAGTTCGCTGTGAAAAACGACGGCACTGTGGTTACAGAACGACATTACCATGATGTGTCGGAATGGACTGACATTGCTGCGATTGCCTGCGGATATGAATATACGGTAGGCCTGAAATCAGACGGCACCGTAGTTGCCACAGGGGATAACGATTACGGTCAATGTGATGTGTCGGGGTGGACTGATATCGTTGCGATTGACTGTGGTTCGTTTCATACAGTAGGGCTTAAAGCTGACGGTACTGTAGTTGCCACAGGGAATAACAAATACGGACAATATGATTATGTGGAATATTGGACTGACATTGTTGCAATTGCCTGTGGTGGTTGGCATACAGTAGGACTTAGAGCTGACGGCACCGTAGTTGTCACAGGGGAGAACGATGATGGACAATGTGATATGACGGAGTGGAGCGGCGTCATTGTTTCGATTGCCTGTGGATCCGTACATACAGCAGGGCTTAAATCTGACGGAACTGTAGTTGCCACAGGGGATAATAAATACGGACAATGTGATGTGTCGGGCTGGACTGAAATTGTTGCGATTGCCTGTGGCGATTATGGCACATTCGGCTTGAAGTCAAACGGCACCGTAGTTGCCACAGGGGATAACGATTACGGACAATGTGATGTGTCGGGCTGGACCGAAATTGTTGCGATTGCCTGTGGCGATTATGGCACATTCGGCTTGAAGTCAAACGGCACCGTAGTTGCCACAGGGGATAACGATTACGGACAATGTGATGTGTCGGGCTGGACCGAAATTGTTGCGATTGCCTGTGGCGATTATGGCACATTCGGCTTGAAGTCAAACGGCACCGTAGTTGCCACAGGGGATAACGATTACGGACAATGTGATGTGTCGGGCTGGACCGAAATTGTTGCGATTGCCTGTGGCGATTATGGCACATTCGGCTTGAAGTCAAACGGCACAGTAGTTGCGACCGATAGGTACAATGACGATGTTTCGGGCTGGACGAATATAAAGCTGCCGAACAGCGCGAAGCTCAAGCCCTAAATAATATTACCTTTCACAATTGGACAAAAAAATTAATGGAGGAAGAACTAATGGAAACAATAAACCCGCAGAGCTTTGCTATCAGGATTGAGGGAATAGTTCGCCGAGTATTTAACTGTGAACAATGTGGCGAAAACGGAATTGCCGATGCAGACTACATAAGGAAAAAGCCGCTTCTTGCAATGCTGTATACGCTTTCATATGTGTGTATGCAGGAGCCCGATAAGAAGGAAGATATGGAGGACTTTTTCGATGCATATTGCAGCTGCGGAAAACAGAGCCTTGATGAGCTTTTGAAGGCAGACTATGATATCGTTACCGAAATGATCGATGCTTTCAGCCACATTTGCAAATAAATCTCTGCTATATCCATAAACACAAAAACCCGCACTGCAGTTTTCTGCGGTGCGGTTTCTTATCAAATCTTGTATCAGCCGCCGTGCATGAGACCGGCGGTGTTTGCCTTGCTCTCGTTCGAGCCCTCGGTGAGCACGAGCTCGGCTCCGTAGGCCTTCATGAGCTGGCGGCGCTCAACGCTCATGGTCTCGGGCATGATGATTACCTCGCTTCGGCATTAAATACTACTTACTTAGTAGGTTGGTAGTATTATAAGTCCGCATCACTGCTTTGTCAATAGCCTTGGGCAAAAAAATATAAAAAAATCCGGCAGAGCTTTCTCTGCCGGATCGTTCATTTTAATTTTGAGTCGGGAGCTTACTTCTTGCCCATGTTCATCTGGGCTGCGACCTCAGCCGCGAAGTCCTCTTCCTTCTTCTCGATGCCTTCGCCGGTCTGGAAGCGAACCGCGTCAACGAACTTGATGCTGCCGCCGAGCTTCTTGGCTGCGTCTGCAATGTACTTCTCGACGCTGCCCTGGAACAGGTCGCCGCGGACGAACTCCATCTGCATGAGGCAGTTTTCCTCATAGAACTTGTTCATCTTGCCCATGACGATCTTTTCCTTGACCTGTGCGGGCTTGGAGGCCATCTTCGGGTCGTTGTCCATAAGTGCGAGCGCGACCTTCTTCTCCTCTGCGAGGACATCCTCGGTGACCTGAGACTTATCCCAGAAGCGGGGATTGAGAGCCGCGATCTGCATTGCGATGTTCTTGCCGACCTCGTTTGCGTCGATGCCGCCCTCGACAGCCAGATTTACAAGAACGCCGATCTTGCCGCCTGCATGAACGTAAGCGACGGAGGTGTTTTCGCCAAAGCGGGCGAAGCGGCGGAGCTGGAGATTTTCGCCGATGGACATGACCTTCTCGGGCATGGTCTCAGCTACGGTCAGCTCGCTGTTGGGGTACTTGCACTGCTGGAGTGCCTCGATGTCGGCGGGGTTGTCCTTCAGGACGACCTTGCAGATATCCTTAACAAAGGAGACGAACAGGTCGCTCTTTGCGCAGAAGTCGGTCTCGCAGTTGACCTCGACGACCGCGCCTACGCCGCACTCGGGGCAGACGGCTGCGTATGCCATGCCCTCGGCTGCTATACGGCCTGCCTTCTTTGCCGCCTTTGCAAGTCCCTTCTCACGAAGATACTCAACGGCCTTGTCCATATCGCCGTCGCACTCGGACAGTGCCTTCTTGCAGTCCATCATGCCGACGCCGGTCATCTCACGGAGAGTTTTTACGTCCTGTGCTGTAAATGCCATTGCTTTATCCTCCTGTATTATTCTTCAACCTTTTCGGCCTCAGCCTCTGCCATGGTCTCCTCGACCTCGGCATCGGCGCCCTGACGACCTTCCTGAACCGCGTTTGCCATGGTGGATGCGATCAGGCGGATGGCGCGGATAGCGTCATCGTTTGCAGGGATAACGTAATCGACCTCATCGGGGTCGCAGTTGGTATCGACTATTGCGACGATGGGGATGTGCAGCTTGCGAGCCTCTGCGATGGCGTTGTGCTCCTTGCGGGGGTCAACGACGAACATTGCGCCGGGGAGTTTCTTCATTTCCTTAACGCCGCCGAGGTACTTCTCGAGCTTCTCCATCTCGCCCATGTGCTTCATGACTTCCTTCTTGGGAAGCATATCAAAGGTGCCGTCCTCCTGCATCTTCTTGAGCTGTGCAAGACGGTCGATACGGGTGCGCATGGTCTTGAAGTTTGTGAGCATGCCGCCGAGCCAACGTGCGTTGACATAGTACATACCTACGCGGGAAGCCTCTTCCTTGACTGCCTCTGCCGCCTGCTTCTTGGTGCCGACGAACAGGATGCTCTGGCCGTTTGCCGCAACGTCGCGGACAAAGTTGTAAGCCTCTTCGAGCTTCTTGACGGTCTTCTGAAGGTCGATGATGTAGATGCCGTTACGCTCCATGTAGATGTATTCGGCCATCTTGGGGTTCCAGCGGCGGGTCTGGTGGCCGAAGTGGACACCGGCTTCCAGCAGCTGCTTCATTGATACTACTGACATTTGTTTTTCCTCCTGATTTGTTTTTTCCTCCGAGCACATCTTCCCTCTCCGCAAACCGTAGTCACATGCGGAAAAGTCCGTGCCCGTGCGAAATGCCTTGATATTGTACCAAAATTATGTCGCTATTTCAATAGCTTTTACCCATTTTATCGAAAATTTTTTCTTTTTTTCTTCGGCGGCGCGGCTGATCGGCCTCGGTCTCGACAAGGATGATGTCCCCGCCGATGCGAACGATGCATTTCCACGGCAGGATATAATCATCCTCCCTGCCGAAAAGCCCGAAAAACCTGACCTTTCCCGGGGTTATGAGCGACAGCAGCCGCCCCTCCGCTTCGTCGAGCTCCGCGTCGCATACATAGCCGAGGCGTTTGCCCGTGTGGATGTCTATGACCTCCTTGTATCTCAGCTCGGAAAAATAGCTTATCATTTCGGCACCTCCGACATTTAAAATACCGTCGTATACATTCTACGACGGTATAAGTTTGTCTTATTCGGATTTGCCTTTCGGGATGGAAATGGTAAGTATCAGTTCGCTGTCGGTCTCCTCGCGCTTCATGCCCGCGGCGATGCCGCCCTGCTTCATGAGGTCGAGCCCGTGCAGGACGGTGTTCACGAAAACGCGCACATCCTTCATGATAAACGTCCGCTTCGCTTCCGGCTTTTCCTCCGGCTCGCGCAGCAGCGACTCGATGTACGCATCGGTCGAGGCGACGTTGAGGTCGTGCGCCGTGATATATTCAAGCGCCATGCGCTGAGCGCTTTCGTCCGGCAGGCGCAGCAGAGCCCTGCCGTGGCGCTCTGTGAGCCCGCTCGCCCGCAGCTCGTGCAGTACATCCTCGGGCAGCTTTAAAAGCCGCAGCTTGTTCGCCACCGCCGACTGCGATTTGCCTATCCTGCGCGCCGCCTCCTCCTGACTCATACCGAAGAGCTTTATCAGCTGGCTCAATCCGTTTGCCTCCTCGATAAAATCAAGGTCACGCCGCTGGAGATTTTCGACGAGCGCGATGAGGCTCGACTCCTCAAGGCTCACGTCAAGCAGGATGCACGGCACGTCGTACAGCCCCGCAAGACGTGCCGCTCTCAACCGCCGCTCACCTGCGACGAGCTCGTAGCGGTCATCGCGCAGTCGCACGGTCAGGGGATTTAAAATGCCGTATCGGGCTATGCTTTCCGAGAGTTCCTGAAGCTCTCCGTCGGGGAAATTTTTTCGCGGCTGCACGGGGTTGGGCTCAAGCTCGTCCGCCGGAAGCCAGATCACGCCGCCCCGCCGAGTCCCGGGGCGCAGCTTTGTCGCTTGCATAAGTGTACCTCCTATACACCGTAGAGTATATAGAAAGCTTACACTGTTCAATTTGCAAAGTCTGCCGCATCGTGTGGTTTACATAAAAAAATCTGCACTGTATCAGTGCAGATTTTCAGCTGTTGTATTTTGCTATTTTCTATTCTTTCGCTGGGTATGTTTTTTACCTTTTTTCTGCTGTGTGTGTTTTTGCGTCATAACATGACGGCGTGAGATAAAGCGAGGTGTACGATTGCCATTTCTCTCACGCTTCATGAAAAACCACCCATAAATCACAATTGGCACTGATACCACGAAGATATACAAATAACATGCGGCTATTGTTTCTTCTCTTGCGGTTCCATTTCTCGCCAACGTAATTATATAGACAGCAAAAACCAGCCACGAAGCCAATTGGGTATAATACCAAACGTACATTGATTTTGGTATAACATCTTTAAAGTTTGTCAAAAAGAGCCATGTTGTAAGACTTCTTTTTTGACTTCGTTCTTTAAATTCTCTTTTGCACAGGGTTTTATCAGCTACTCTAACAAGCTCATGTCGTGTTGTTAAGCCCATAAGGAGAGTTAACCCAAAAGTGCCTATTAACTGTCCCTTGAGTGCTTTAATTGTAATTAACAGATTCATATTATTTCCAAACCCTGTAGCTGGCATAATTATATCCAGCCGTTGAACTAATGCGGTTCACTGTCTTTTGTAATAAATAAAATACAGTAAACATTTTCACCTTTCTATCCATGGCTTGCGTTCTATACTTTTCAGCTTATAAGCTCCGGGCAGAGCTCGGGGTTTATGGTTTCGGAGCAGGCGGCACACATGGCGGAGGCCTTCATGGCGGCTGACGCGCTCTCGACTATGCCGAGGCCGTTCACGCCCGCCCAGATTATCGCAGCCGTGGCGGCATCCCCGCAGCCGGTGCAGTTTACGAGCTCGGTCGTTTCACAGGGAAGCTTTATTATCTCGCCGCCCTCCGCCGCGACTATGCCGTCGCTTCCGAGAGAAACGAACACCTTTTTGACGCCCTCGCGCATCAGAGCCTCCGCCGCGAACAGCGAGGTTGTTTCATTCGTCATGCTCTTTGCCTCAAGCTCGTTGGGCTTGAAGGCGGTGAGCTTGCTCAGCGCCGGTCTCAGGCGCTCAGCCTTCGCGGCGGACACAGGGTCGGCGTACAGCGGCGCTGTGACGTTTTCGGCTATCCACGCGACAGTCTCTCGCGTGAGGTTTGCGTCGAAGACGACGGCATCAGCGGAGTTTATCTCCCTCAGATGCGCCTTCAGATACTCTGGCGTTATGCTCGCGGAGATATCCGTATCGCTCACGCCGATGAGCATATCGCCGTTTTCGTCGGTGACGTAGAGATAGCTCGACGTTCTGCCACCGCTCATGCGGCGGCTCAGGTGCATATCCATGCCGAGCCTTATGCAGCTTTCGTACACGCTGTCGCCGTAAACATCGTCGCCGATAGCGGCAATGAACTTCACGTCAAGCCCCAGCAGACAGAGGTTATGGGCAATGTTCCTGCCCACGCCGCCTGCGTTGAACGTGACCGTTCCCGGGTTTGAATCGTTCATGTGCGGGCTCTTGTCCGGCCTGCCGCATATATCCATGTTCACCGCGCCTATTACTACTACAGTCTTATTCCCCATATGCCCTCCGCATACTCTTTTATCGCGCGGTCGGCAGCGAATATGCCGGCCTCGGCAGTGTTTGTTATCGAAAGCCGTGCGCGCTCAGCCGGATCGGAGATGACCGAGTACATTCTGTCGTGGGTGTTGACGTAGTCGCGGTAATCCGCGCAGAGCATATACGGGTCGCCCTTGTACAGCAGGTTCGAGACAAGGTCGGAATAGCTCCTGCCGTCGGCAAAGCCGCGGCTTATCCTGTCAAGCACCGCGCCGAGCTCCGCGTCCTCGCGTGCATAGTGCTGCGGATCGTAGCCGGAGGCCTTGAGCGCGTTGACCTCGTCGGTTCTGAGGCCAAAGAGGAACATGTTCTTATCGCCCAGACGCTCATACATTTCGACGTTTGCGCCGTCGAGCGTGCCTATGGTCACGGCTCCGTTGAGCATGAGCTTCATGTTGCCCGTGCCGGAGGCCTCCTTGCCTGCTGTGGATATCTGCTCGGACACCTGAGCTGCGGGCATGAGCGCTTCCGCCGCCGAGACGCGGTAGTTTTCCATGAAGCAGACCTGAAGCTTGCCCTTGCACAGCGGGTCGCGGCTTATATCGTCAGCCAGCGAGCAGATGAGCTCGATGATGCGCTTTGCGGTGTAGTAGCCCGCGGCGGCCTTCGCGCCGAACACGAAGGAGCGCGGCGTGAACTCTGCGTTGGGGTCTTCGTGTATCTGCATTTGCAGGCGCGTTATGAGCATCGCGCACAAAAGCTGGCGCTTGTACTCATGCAGGCGCTTTACCTGAACGTCGAGTATCGCGTCGGGGTCGAGGGCAAAGCCGTCGTTTCTGGCAAGGAATTTTGCGAAATCGTATTTGTTCAGGCGCTTTATCTCGTTTACGCGGCGCTGAACGTCGGTATTTTCGGCATAGTCGAGAAGTCCGATGAGCTTTTCGGGCTTTGTGAGGTACTCGTCGCCCTCCAAGAGCTCGCTTACAAGGCCGTGCAGACGCGGGTTTATCTGCGCGAGCCAGCGGCGGTGGTCGATGCCGTTGGTGACGTAGGTAAAGCGCTCGGGGCGAAGCTGGCAGATGTCCTTGAAAAGGTCGGTTTTCAGTATCTCGCCGTGCAGGCCGGAAACGCCGTTTATCTTATAGCAGGCGGCAAGGCAGAGATTTGCCATGTGCACCTGTCCGTCGCGGATGATGAGGTTCTTGCCGACCTTCTCGCTGTTTCCGAACTCGGCAATGAGGTAGTCGCACCAGCGGCGGTTTATCTCGCACAGTATCTCCCACACACGCGGCAGCAGCGTCTGCACGAGATCCTGCGGCCACTTTTCGAGCGCCTCGCTCATGACGGTGTGGTTCGTGTACGCGACAGCCGCGCTCACCTGCTCCCACGCCTCGTCCCAGCCGAGGCCGTAGTCGTCCATCATGATTCGCATGAGCTCGGGGATGACCAGCGCCGGATGAGTGTCGTTTATCTGGATCGCGTGGTGCTTTGAAAAGCTCTTTATATCGCCGAAGCGCTTCATGTGGGTCTTTATGATAGACTGCGCCGTGGCCGAGAGGAAGAAATACTGCTGCTTCAAGCGCAGGGTCTTGCCCTCGATGTGGTCGTCGGCGGGGTACAGCACCTTGGTTATTACCTCGCTCATCGTGCGCTGTTCAAGGCTCTTTACATACTCGCCCTCGGAGAAGAGGTACATATCAAGTGCGCTCGTGCTCCTTGCGTCCCACAGGCGCAGGATATTGACCTCGTTGCCGCCGTAGCCGGCTATGAGCATATCGCGCGGAACGGCGGTGACGGTCTGATAGCCGGTGTGCTCGGCGTGGTATCTTCCGAAGCTGTCCCAGCGCGGGGAGATCGTGCCTCCGAAGCGCACCTCGACGGCCTCGTCGTTGCGCGATACCAGCCAGCTTTCAGCCGCCGAGCGCCAGTCGTCGGCGACCTCCGTCTGTCTGCCGTCAACGATTTTCTGGCGGAAGATGCCCAGCTCGTAGCACAGCGAATAGCCCGTTGCCGGAACGCCGAGCGTAGCCAGCGAGTCCATATAGCAGGCGGCAAGCCTGCCGAGGCCGCCGTTGCCGAGCCCTGCGTCGTTTTCCGCCTCGAATATATCCGCGGCGCTGCGCCCGAGATCCTCCAGTGCGCCGGTAAGCGCGTCGGCTATTCCGAGGTTGAATGCATTTTTCATGAGGCTGCGCCCCATGAGGAATTCCATGGACAGATAGTGTACCTCGCGCTCGGGGCATCTTGTTTCCTCGACGGCGAGCAGTCTGCTCATTATCTCGCGGATGACGATGGCGCTTGCCTGAAATACCTGATCGTCGGTCGCGGTTTTTGCTGTTACGGCGAAGTGTGCGCAGAGCTTATCTTCTATTGCGCTGCGCACCTCATCGCGTGAGATCTGGCTTGTGAACATATTCTGTGATTACTCCTTAGATTTTTGTCCCCTTAGGGAGCACTACCGGCAGCTTCTCACTGCCCATTATGGTCTGAAACGGCGAGACGCTCGACAGCTTGTCGGCAATGACGTTTTTCATGATAACGCCCTCGCCTATCTCCGTTCCGCGCATGAGCACGCAGCCGGAAAGCTTCGCGCCCCTGCTTATGCGCACATCGGAGGAGAGAATGCAGTTTTCGATCTCCCCTTCTATTATGCAGCCGTCGGCAACAAGGCTGTTTTTTGCGCTCGAGCCCTCGGCGTAATAGCTGCTGACATCCTCGTGGGTCTTCGTGCGCACGGGGCGCTCGGGCGGGAAGAGCTCGGCGCGGTATTCCGCCGAGAGCATATCCATGTTCGCCCTGAAATATGCCTCGGTGCCCATGATGCGCTTGCCGTAGCCGCGGTGGAAGCAGATATTCACCTTTCCTCCGGCGGCGAGATAATCGCCTATTGCGTCGCGGTGGAAGTGATAGCGGTTGGACGCAGCGCAGGCATCCATCATGTCGAGCAGCAGCTGCTTTGATATTATATACGCCTCAAGCGAGGCCGTGCCCTCTCCGGCGGCGGTCTGATTGAAGATCATGCCGCGCGCGAAGCCGTCGTCATCGACGATATAGCGGTGGTGCTTATAGTCGGGCGTTGTGCCGGTGCATATGGCGCTTATTTCCGCGCCCGATGCAAGATGCTGCCGTATCGCCTCGCGCAGGTCTATATTGGCCGCGGTGTTGCCGTGCATCATGACTATGTATTTGGCATTGATGTCTTTCACATAGGTTGATACGGCGTTTAACGCCTCTATCGTGCCGGTGTAATCGCCCCTGTGGTACTCCGGCAGACCGAAGGGCGGCAGCATGCGCAGACCGCCTATCCTGCGTCCCATATCCCAGTCCTTGCCGCTGGCAAGGTGATCCAGAAGCGACTGATAGTCGCGGCGCATGATAACGCCGACATCGTGTATGCCCGCGTTCATCAGAGACGACAGCGCAAAGTCTATAAGCCTGTATCTTCCGCAGAACGGAAGCGAGGATGCCGTGCGGCGGCGGACAAGCTCACCTAACTCGGGCACTGCGCCGTAAGCAAAGATTATTCCGTGAAAATCGCTCATTTTCAGACCTCCTCGCTCTTGTATATCATTGCGCCCGCTTTTACGCAGGCATTTTCCCTTATATCTATCCTCGAGCCGCAGGTCGCGACGCCCCAGTCGTCGCTTCCGTCTGGCGGAGCTCCGACATGTGCTCCCGAGCGGATAACGGTCTGCTCGCCTATGATGGCGTACTCGACCGTCGCGCCGCTTTCGACCTTCGCACCGGGCATCAGCACAGAGTAGAGCACCCTTGCGCCCTTTTCGACCACTGCCGAGGAGGAGAGCACGGAGTTTTCGACCTCTCCCTCTATCGTACAGCCCTCGGTCACGATGGAATGCACAACCTTCGCGGCGGTGCCAACATAGTGCGGCGGCTGCGCGACGCTTCTCGAGCGTATCGGCCAGCTCGGATCGTAGAGGTTTATAAGCGTTGTGGACAGCATATCCATGTTCGCATCCCACAGGCTCGTTATCGTGCCGACATCGCGCCAGTAGCCGTCAAAGCGGTACGGCCAGAGCTTTTCACCGGCGCGGAGCATGTTGGGGATTATATTCTTTCCGAAGTCCTTGCTCGAGTTCGGGTCGTTCTCGTCCTCGATCAGGTACTTGCGAAGCTTTTTCCAGTTAAATATATATATGCCCATGGAGGCCAGATCGCTCTTGGGCTGCTTGGGCTTTTCCTCGAACTGCTCGATATAGCCGTCCGCGCCGAGGTTCATGATGCCGAAGCGCGTGGCCTCCTCCATCGAGACCTGCAAAACAGCTATCGTACAGGCAGCATCCTTTGCTATGTGCTCGCGCAGCATCTTTGAGTAGTCCATCTTATAGATGTGGTCACCCGAGAGGATAAGGACATTGTCGGGATCGTACATCTCGATAAAGCCGATGTTCTGGTAAATGGCGTTTGCCGTGCCGGAAAACCACGAGCCTGTCTCACCGGCAGTCTGATAGGGCGGGAGGATGAACACTCCGCCGTCGGTAGAATCGAGATCCCATGGCTGTCCGCCTCCGATGTAGCTGTTGAGCTGAAGCGGACGGTACTGCGTGAGTACGCCCACTGTGTCTATTCCGGAGTTTGCGCAGTTTGACAGCGGGAAGTCTATTATGCGGTATTTGCCGCCGAAGGGCATATTGGGCTTTGCCACGTCCTGCGTAAGGGCGTAAAGCCTTGAGCCCTGACCTCCGGCAAGGAGCATTGCTATGCAGCTTTTCTTCATGTCATCCGTCCTTTCTGAACATCCTTTTTCGTTAAATAGCAAAATGACGGCAAAGTGCCGAGCCGCCCTGCCGTCATTGCACAGGGCATACTAACCCTTTGTATTATACTTATTCATCGCTCTGTCCGCGCCCTCGGTTATATAGCTCTCGACGGCATCAGCCGCTCTTTTTGCCGCGGCCTCCATGTCGGCTGCGTCCTGCCCCTTGAAGGCGGCAAGCACCCAGTCGGCCATATCGTAATCCGGATGCGGCGGAGCTCCGACTCCGAGCCGGATGCGCGGAAACTGATCCGTCCCGAGCCGTGCAATGATGCTTTTGAGCCCGTTGTGCCCCCCTGCCGAGCCGCCGCGCCGTATGCGGAGCCTGCCGATGGGCAGCGCCGTTTCGTCGGACACGACTATGACGCGCTCTGGCGGCACCTTGTAAAATTTCGCCGCCTGAGCTATCGCGTCGCCGGACAGGTTCATATACGTCTGCGGCTTCATGAGCAGTACCTTGTGCGAGCCGAGCTCGACGGTCTGCGTAAGTGCCCTGAAGCGCATTTTGTTTATGCGCACGCCGAGCTTCTTTTCCATGGCGTCAGCCGCCATAAAGCCTGCATTGTGCCTTGTTCCGTTGTATTTAAGTCCGGGGTTTCCGAGGAATGCAGCGATCCACTCGACCCCGCCTTTGGAGAAAAACATTTTACTCAAACAGATTGGAGATGGATATCTCCTCGTAAACGCGCTGGATAGCCTCGGCAAACACCGGTGCTACGGACATGTACCTTATCTTGTCGCAGGCCTGTGCATTCTCGGGATACGGGATGGTGTCGAGAAGCAGCAGCTCCTTGATGCAGCTGTTTTCTATGCGCTCGATAGCAGGACCCGAGAGAACGCCGTGGCTTGCGCAGGCGAAGACCTCCTTCGCGCCGCCGATCTCGGAGATCGCCTTTGCCGCGCCGCACAGGGAGCCTGCGGTATCGACCATATCGTCGAGCAGGATGCAGGTCTTGCCCTCGACGTTGCCGATGATGTTCATGACCTCGGACTGATTGGCCTTTTCGCGGCGCTTATCGACTATTGCCATGTTGCAGCCGAGCTTCAGGGAGAAATTGCGCGCACGGGCGGTGCTGCCGACATCGGGGGATACGACCATGACGTCCTCGTTTTCCTTGCCGAAAACGTCGATGTAATGCTTTGCAAAGAGAGGCGCTCCGAAAAGATTGTCAACGGGGATATCGAAAAAGCCCTGTATCTGGGCAGCGTGGAGATCCATGGTCAGGACGCGGTCTGCACCTGCGGCGGTGATAAGGTTTGCGACGAGCTTTGCGGAGATGGGGTCGCGGCTCTTGGCCTTGCGATCCTGACGGGCATAGCCGAAATACGGGATAACGGCGGTGATCCTGCCCGCCGACGCTCTGCGCATTGCGTCGATCATAACAAGCAGCTCCATGAGGTTGTCGTTAACGGGCTTGCTGGTAGACTGAACGATGAAAACATCAGCGCCGCGAACAGGCTCGTGAACGGATATCGAGCACTCGCCGTCGGCAAAGTGCGAGCATGAGCAGTCGCCGAGGTTTTTGAAAAGTTGGTTGCATATCTGCTGTGCAAGCTTGGGATTGGAGTTGCCGGAGAATACCTTTATCTCCTTGCCGTGAGAAATCATTTTTAATCGTCCTCTCTGTGTTTATTTCTTTTCCGCAGGGCTTTTACCCCATTATCTTTATCTATGTGATTATATCAAATATGCGTCCGTTTGAAAAGGGGCTTAATAGACAATTTTGTAACCTATTTGAACACTCTTCTGCATGGAAAAAACAAGGACAGCAAAAGCTGCCCTTGCGATTTTAGTTAAGCGGCATTATGTCGAGTGCCGATCTTAATGCATTTATTTTGTTTTCGATATCATAGGACGCAAAAAAGATGTCCTTTATCCTCTGCACTTCGCCGCCGGTCACAAAGCCCGCAAGTATGCAGAGCGCGCCCAGTATCAGCGCTATGAGCGCAACGGCAGATATGACCTTCCATGCCTTATCCATTGACCGGCACCTCCTTGACGCAAAGCCTTCTTCCGAGCGACACAAGGCCGCCGGCTATTCCGCTTATGCCGCGCATGAGCATGAGTATGCCGAGCCACAGCAGGATGAGCGCAGCGGCAAACGCAATGAGCACCGCGCCGGCGCACAGCATTATATCCGCAAATATCACAAGCGACGAGAACGCAAACGCCATGAGCTTCGCGCCTGCCGCTATCACCAGAACGCCGAGTCCCAGCAGCACGAGCGTGAGCACAACAGACAGCGCCAGCAGCACAAGTCCTACGGGTATCGCAAATATCAGATACAGGATAAGCAGCGCGACATTTGTCTTGTACCGCGTCTCTTCGGCGGGAAGAGACTCACTCTCGGGCTCCTCAAAAAATATCTCCGCTTCGGCCTCAGGCTCTTCCTGAGCCTGCACCGCCTCGGTCTCGTCAGCAGGAGTTTCCTCGGAGGGCTCTTCCTCCTCAGGCTCCGCTTCCGGCTCCTCCGCCGGAGCTTCCTCGACCGCGGTCTCCTCCTCGGCTTCCTCGGAGGGCTCTTCCACGGCTTCGGTCTGCTCCTCCGTCTCAGTCTCGGTCTCAGCACCTTCTGTCTCGGCAGGCTCGGCCTCCTCCGGCTTTTCGGACTCTTCGTCCTCCTTTGCGGGGGCTTCCTCCGCCTGTTCGGGCTCGGCAGGCTCCTCCGCTGCACCGGCAGCCTCCGTGACCGCTTCCTCCTCCGACGGCTCAGGCTCGGGAGCCGTCTCGGGCACGGCAGGAGAAACCGGCTCGTCAAAGAACATGGGCTTGTACTCCACGCCCTCCTCTGCTGCCTTCTCGCGGCGGATCTCCTCGATTATATCCGCATACGAAAGTCCTGTATCGACCGTCTGCGGCTTTTCCTTTTCCTTTTTTACGGGAGTTACGATCAGGTGCTCGGCTGCGGGTCTGTCGGCCTTGGAATCGGCCTCGACCGCGAGCTTGCGCTCGGAGCGCCTATAGGTCCGTGAAATCGTAACGGCAAGCTTTGTCGGCGAGCCGAAGCTTTCGAGCAGCGCCTGCTCATCCTCGGCCTCGTCCAGCATTTTGTTGTACTGCGCAAGGATATCTTCCTTATCCTCCTTGAACATGAACGCCAGAAGCTTTGAAAGCTCTGCCATGTATCTCTGCCTGTTGATATGCGTCACCTCCGAAGGGTTTCTGAAAATAAATCCTCTGAATCTACACTATTATAGTCAGAAAGTTCACGCAGGTCAAGATTTTTTCTATTAACAGAATATTGACAAGACCTGCCTTGTCCGATAAAATAACTAAGTTATTATATGTTAAGGAGACAAGACCATGGCAAAGGATAAAAAAGTTGAACAGATAACCGATATGGAGCAGGATTTCGCCCAGTGGTTCACCGACGTATGCACGAAGGCGGAGCTGGTCGATTACTCCGGCGTTAAGGGACTTTTCATCCTGCGTCCATACGGCTATGCCATTTGGGAGAATATACAGAAGGAGCTCGACAGGATGTTCAAGGAGGGCGGACACGAAAACGTATCCATGCCCCTGCTCATACCCGAGAGCCTGCTTCAGAAGGAAAAGGATCACGTCGAGGGCTTCGCGCCCGAGTGCGCATGGGTAACGGTCGGCGGCTCGGAGGAGCTGCCGGAGAGGCTGTGCATCCGCCCGACCTCCGAGACGCTTTTCTGCGACCACTGGAGCCACACGGTGCACTCCTGGCGCGATCTGCCGATGCTGTACAACCAGTGGTGCTCCGTGCTCCGCTGGGAGAAGACTACCCGTCCCTTCCTGCGCGGCAGAGAATTTCTCTGGCAGGAGGGTCACACCCTGCACGAGACCGAGGCCGAGGCACGCGAGGAAACGCTGCATCAGCTTGAGGTCTATGCTGACCTGTGCGAAAACTATCTCGCCATGCCCGTTATCCGCGGCAACAAGACCGAGAAGGAGAAGTTCGCCGGCGCTGTCAACACCTACACCATCGAGTGCATGATGCACGACCGCAAGGCGCTCCAGTCCGGCACGAGCCACTACTTCGGCACGGGCTTTGCCGAGCAGTTCAATATCACCTTCACCGACCGCGAGAATAAGCAGCAGCATCCGCATCAGACCTCCTGGGGTCTGTCCACCCGCGTCATCGGCGGAATCATCATGACCCACGGCGACAATAACGGCCTCGTCCTGCCTCCGCGCATCGCGCCCGTGCAGGTCATCGTCGTCCCCGTCGCGCAGCACAAGGAGGGTGTCACCGAGAAGGCAAACGAACTGTACGCCGCTCTCAAGGCGGCGGGCATCCGCGTCAAGATAGATCTCAGCGACAACAGCCTCGGCTGGAAGTGTGCGCAGTACGAGATGAAGGGCGTTCCCCTGCGCATTGAGATCGGCCCGCGTGATATCGAAAACGGCGTGTGCATGGCCGTAAGGCGCGATAACGGCGAGAAGACCTCCGTTGCGCTCTCGGAGCTGTGCCAGAAGGTTCCCGAGCTGCTCGATGCCGTACAGCAGGGTCTGTTCGACAAGGCCAAGAAGAACCTCGACGAGCACATTTTTGAGGCGCACTCCCTTGAGGAGGCAAAGCAGCTTCAGGAGGAAAAGGGCGGCTTCATAAAGACCATGTGGTGCGGCGAGCTCGAATGCGAAATGAAGATGAAGGAGCAGGCGGGCATGTCCTCGCGCTGCATCCCCTTCGAGCAGGAAGACCTCGGCGATACCTGCCCCATCTGCGGCAGGAAGGCAAAGCACATGATCTACTGGGGCGTAGCGTACTAAGGCATAAATATCAAAGCAGCCACGGCGAAGCTTACCGCCGCGGCTGCTTTTTTCATATTATCTTATCCTCTTGCCGTTTAAGACGGCGCTTTTGAGCTCGTCGCCGTCGTAGCAGAGCTTTAAGAGGAAAAAGGGCTCCGCGTCGTTTTCCAGCAGGCGTAGGAATAGCTTATCGCCCTCCCAGAGCGTGAGCTCATAGAGCTTGCGGCGGTCTATCCACTCAAGCTCGCCCTCGTCGCAGGTGCGCAGCTCACCCTCGAAGCCGTCGGCGGTGAACAGGTGCATGTACTCGGACTGGCACTGCGTGTTCACAAAGGTGACTATACCCCGGCAGCGCCATGAGGTGAGCGTGAGCCCCGTCTCCTCCCTCGCCTCGCGCAGAAGACACTCGTCGGGGCTCTCATCAGCCTCGAATTTTCCGCCGATGCCGATCCATTTATCGTGATTTACGTCGTTTTTCTTTTTCACGCGGTGCAGCATGAGATATTCGCTGCCGCGGCTGATATAGCACAGCGTCGTATTGAGCATAGCTTTCCCTCCTATATAAAAATTTCCGGCCAAGCAGCCGGAAATTTTTTGCTTATTTCACTCGATCTCAAGCTTCATGGGAAGCCAGAAGGTGAAGCCGTAGAGCACTGTGTTTATAAAGCAGCGCGTATCGTCATACCAGACCTTCTTGCCGGCCTTCTTTGCGACGAGGAAGTACTCTGCAAGGTGCATGCCGTACAGTGCCAGAGGCACGACGGGATTCTTCTTCCAGATGGCATAGGCGATCGATGCCGCGCCGAGTCCGAGAACGCCCCTGCGGGCGGTGCTCCAATAGTTCATTGCAATATCTCCTTATCCTTAATATCAGATAACTGCATTATATCAAACATTTGTCTGCGAAACAAGACCTTATTTATCCCATGTCCTCTCGGATATGATATAGCGCGGGCGGTGCTTCGTTTCCATATATATCTTGCCGATATACTCGCCGATTATGCCCATGCACATAAGCTGCACGCCGCTGACAAAGCAGATTATGCAGGTCGTGCTCGCCCAGCCTGCCACGGCATGGCCGCCGATGGCGGCGACTATCGCCCAGATAACGCCGATAAAGCTCAGAAGCGCAACGATGAGCCCGAAGCTCATGATGAGCCGCAGGGGCTTTACGGAGAGGCTCGTTATGCCGTCTCCCGCGAGGGCGAGCATTTTGCGCAGGGGGTATTTGCTGCTTCCGGCAAGGCGCTCGGCGCGCTTATACTCGACGCTCGTGCTTTTAAAGCCGACAAGCGGCACCATGCCGCGCAGAAAGAGGTTCACCTCGCCGAATTTTGCAAGCTCCCGCAGAGCCCTCGCGCTTATGAGCCTGTAGTCTGCGTGGTTATACACGATATCCGCGCCCATGGCCGAGAGAAATTTATAAAAGCCCTGCGCGGTGCTGCGCTTGAAGAAGCTGTCGCTCTCACGATCCGAGCGCACGCCGTAGACTACATCGCAGCCGTTCAGATAGGCTCTGACCATATCGTCCATGGCGTTTATATCGTCCTGCCCGTCGCAGTCTATCGAGATGCTTATATCGCAGCGCTCCTTAGCTTCCATGAGCCCCGCGAGCACTGCGTTCTGATGGCCGCGGTTGCGGCTCTGGCTTATGCCGATGTAATGCCCGTCCTCTGCGGCAAGGCGGCAGATGATATTCCATGTCGCGTCGCTGCTGCCGTCGTTTACGAACAAGACGCGGCTTTCATCGGATATCAGCCCCGCGTTCTCGAGCTCATGCAGCTTATTCAAAAACATCGGCGCCGTTATCGGCAGCACCTCCTGCTCGTTGTAGCAGGGTATGACAATGTACAAAACCGGATGCTCCATGTCTGCCTCCTCGGTACTTTATACGTAAATTTTAATCCATTGCCCCCGCACTGTCAATTAATAAGTTGATTTATGCACACTGTTGCTGTAAAATAGTGCATCATATTTTCAGGAGGCCACACAAATGAGCTATATCCCCACAGTTGAGCAGGCAAGAGAGCTTGTCGAAGAATATAACAAGGAGCCGTTCCACCGCCAGCACGCGGAGACCGTTTCCAAGGTCATGGGCGAGCTTGCGAAGGAATACGACCCCGAGCACGTTGAATACTGGGCTGCCGTCGGCATGCTCCACGATATAGATTTTGAGCTCTGGCCCGAGCAGCACTGCGTCAGGGCAAAGGAGCTGCTGCACGAGCTGGATATAGACGAGAGCGTTATCCACGCCGTCATAAGCCACGGCTACGGCATCTGCATCGACGTTGAGCCGGAGCTTTTCATGGAGAAGGTGCTGTTTGCGACCGACGAGCTCACGGGGCTTATCGGCGCTGTCGCGCTCATGCGCCCGACCGGCATCTCCGACATGGAGGTAAAGTCCGTGAAGAAAAAGTTCAAGGACAAGAAGTTTGCCGCCGGCTGCTCGCGTGATGTTATCCTGCGCGGTGCGGAGATGTGCGGCTGGGAGCTTGACACGCTCATTCAGAAAACGCTCGACGCGATGAGAGCATGACAAGGCTGTATATCGCCGATGTGACGGGGCTCGATATCGAGTCCTGCCTCGGCGCGGTATCTCCCTACCGCCGCGAAAAAACGCTGCGGCTCAAAAACGACGGCGACAGGCGGCGCAGCCTCGGCGCGGAGCTGCTGCTCAGGAAAGCCGCCGGCAGCTGCCGCTATTCTCTCACGGAAAACGGCAAGCCGTATTTCCCCGACGGTGTCTGCTTCTCGCTGGCTCACTGCGGGGACTATGCGCTGTGCGCGGTCTCCGAGCACCCCGTCGGCGCAGATATAGAGCTTGCGCGCACAGGCTCTCCCAGGCTGGCAGAGCGCTTCTTTCTGCCCGACGAGGCTGCGCTCGTAAGGAGCGCGCAAAGTCCCGAGGAGGAGTTCTGCCGCCTGTGGACGCTCAAGGAGAGCTATATAAAGGCCGCCGACCTCCGGCTCGGCGACGTGCGCAGCTTCTCCGTCGTGCAGGGCGTTGAGGGCTATGTCTTTCACAGCTTAAAGCACGGCGAATATCATATAGGCTGCTGCGTAAGCTCGCAGGAGGCCGGAAATATCGAGCTCATAAAAGGAAACCTCTGAGGAACGAACCTCAGAGGTTTTTCAGCAATTCCGGCAGCTCTGACAGCGCGTGTACCTCTTGATCGGGGACGATATCGCCGCTCTGCGGCAGAGCCTTGGGATTAAACCAGCAGGTTTTTATCCCCGCGTTTATGCCGCCGAGGATATCCGACGAGAGCCTGTCGCCGACGATGATCGCCTTATCGCGTTCAAAGCCCTCGATGCGCGAGAAAACACGCTCGAAAAACTCCCTTGACGGCTTATCCGCGCCGAGTCGCTCTGAAATGAAGATGCCCTTGAAATACCGTGCGATACCGGCACTTTCAATGCGGCTGTCCTGCACCGAGGCAGTGCCGTTTGAAACGATGTACAACTCGTATTTCCCGTCGAGCGCCTCCAAAAGCTCGGGAGCTCCGTCAACAAAATAGTGGCCGATGCCAAGAAGGTACTCATAGCTTGCCTGCGCCATTTCGCTCGGCACGTTTTTTATGCCGAGCTCTTCAAACAGCGCGTCAAAGCGCTGCACCAGCACCTGCTCGCGAGTGAGCTCGCGCCGCTCGAGCCGAGCCCAGTGCTCGTCGTTTATCCGGCTGTAGCGCGCAATGACCTCCGGTGTCGCCGGAACGCCGATGCGCTCGAAGGTCTTTTTTATCGCCGCAGCCTCGGCCTTGCCGAAGTCGAGCAGCGTATCGTCAATGTCCAGAAAAACATACTTTATCATCAGTTTTCTCCTCAGCACATGATGCTCTGCATTATAAAGCAGAACATACTGCATGTAAAGTAAAAATATTTCCTGAGCATATTGACATTAGGAGCAGATTGTGATAATTTTTTATTAACCAAGTGGTAATATACATTTAAAATATTTATTCATTCGGGGAGGAAAAGAAAATGACACAGTCTGCAAAAGACGAAGCAAAATTCCTTGACACTCGCATTGACGACGAGACCGCTTCCTTTATCGAAAAGTGGAACCTCGCCATCCTCGCGGCGGCTCTGCTGCACGATGCCGACCACATCCGTCAGGCCGTCAAGTGGAACTACAAGATCCCGCTCCAGCTCTGGATCATAAACCTCGCGGTTTACGTCCTGCCGACGGTTTCGGAGTTCCTTATCCGCAACAAGCGCTCTTCCTCGTTCATGACCGTCGTTTCCAGCGGCATCGTGACGAGCGCGGCGTTCCTGAAGGTCCACCTCTGGAAGCCGACGACCGATATCTGGGGCGTTTGGAACCACAACTACTTCAAGCTCGCAAAGGGCGTATGGCACGAGGGTCAGTTCATAAAGGGCATCGACTGGATCGACTGGGCACTGCTGCTCGACCTGCCTGCGGTATCCATCCCCGCCTGCGTCGCCTCGCTCAAAAAGCGCAAGGAAATGAAGGAAAAGCTTTTGACCGAGGGTAAGTAATTTGATAAGCTGTGGGGAGAAATGCACCGCATTTCTCCCTTCAGCTTGTCAAAAAAGTCCCTCGCGGGACTTTTTTGACTGCACTTTTCCGCCGAGCATTTTGAAAGTATTCAAAATGCTTTTACCGAAATCCTTGAAATTTCAAGGATTTCGACGGCGGTTTATCTAACTCGAGGCGGGTCTTGCCCCCTCGAGCTCCCCCGCTGCGCGGTCATCTTTACGCAGCAGCATAGACTTTTTGACACGCTGTGGGGAGAAATGCGGTGCGTTTCTCCCCTATTTTTCATCACGGAGTTCTGCTATGAAGGAAATAACTCTTAGAATTCTTGATATGGAGTGCGCGGCCTGCGTTTCGCGGCTCGACAGGGCTCTTTTGAGGCTGCGCGGCATAGACAAGGCCGCGGTGAACTACGCCTCGGCCTCGGCGTTTATCTGCTATGACGAGAACGCTCTCGACCTTGCCGATATCGCCGCCTGCGTAAAAAAGGCGGGCTTTCGCGTCCCCGTAGAGGAGGCGGATATCCGCTTTGAGGGCGATCCGGAGGCCGCAGTAAAGGCTCTGGGCGAGCTCTTCGGCGTGAAAGACGTGCAGCTGTGCGAGGATAAAATAACGGTCTTCATGTGGCCGGTGTGTCTCGATACGCGCAGGCTCACGGAGGTCTGCCGTGACTGCGGCCTTGAAGCCGAGATATCCGAAAAGCGCGGCGGAGACGAGGATCAGGAGCTTGAAAAGCGCATGGAGCTTCTCAAAACTCTCGTAACGAGCGCCGCCTGCACCGCTCCTTTAATGCTCGAGGTGCATCCCAAGCTGCAATTTCTCATCGGCAGCGTTCTGCAATTCGGCCCCAGCAGGCATTTCTACCGCTCGGCTGCGCGTGAGCTGCGCAGCGGCTTTTGCGGCATGGATCTTCTTGTATCGCTCTCATCGACGCTTATTTACGCCTACAGCTCCTACGTCGCGCTGACGCGAAAGAGCAACTTCAAGCTCTATTTTACTTCCGACGGCGTGCTCCTGTCGCTGATACTCTTCGGCAAATATATGGAGCAGGTCGCTGCCGGCGAGGCGGGCTCTGCCATACGCAAGCTCATGCACCTTCAGCCGCGCACGGCTATGGTAAAGCGCGGCGACGGGTTCGAGGAGACAAGCGTTGACAGGATACGCGAGGGCGATATCGTCCTCATCCGCCCCGGTGAGCGCATACCCGTTGACGGCGTGATAGCAAGCGGCAAGTGCGCCGTGGATGAGTCCATGCTCACCGGCGAGAGCCTGCCCGCGGACAAGGCCGAGGGCGACAGGGTCATAGGCGGAAGCCTCAACCGCGCAGGCTCTGCCGAGGTAAAGGCCACGGCTCTCGGCAGGGAGACGGTGCTTGAGCAGATAATAGGCATCGTTCGCCGCGCACAGAGCGAGAAGGCGCCGGTGCAGCGCTTTGCCGACTCCGTTGCGCGCTGGTTCGTCCCCGCCGTTATCGGCGCGGCGGCAGCGACCTTCGCCGTATGGTACAGGCGCATTGCTCCGAAAAACCTCGAAAAGGCGCTGCTCAACTGCTGCGACGTGCTGTCGGTCGCCTGCCCCTGCGCACTGGGGCTTGCAACACCGACGGGGCTCATGGTAGGCTCGGGCTCGGCAGCGGAGCGCGGCATACTTTTCCGCAGCGGCACGGAGCTTGAAAACGCATACAAGGCCGACTGCGTCGTGCTCGACAAGACCGGCACCCTGACGACCGGCGAGCCCAAGCTCACGGACGTATTCCCCGTATCGAGCATAAGCGGGCGCGAGCTCGTGCTGCTTTGCGCGGCGCTGGAAAAGCACTCGGAGCATCCGCTGGCTCGGGCGGCAGTCAATTACGCCGCCGAGCGTTATCCCGACGCGGAGTGCCTCACGGTCGAGGACTTTGCATACGATGTCGGCAGCGGCGTATCCGGCACGGTCGGCGGCGAAAGGATAGTCTGCGCAAGCCGCACCGCTCTGGAGCGCGAGGGACTTGACATAAGCGCTCTGTCCTCCCTGCCGGATGTGCGTCTTGACGCGAAGGCCGAGATCTGCGTCTGCCGCGGGGGCGTGCTCATCGGAACGCTCGGCATTGCAGACACGCTCAAGCCCGAGGCCGCAGAAGCCGTCCGGCTCCTCAAGGCAGCCGGAAAGGAGGTCTGGATGCTCACCGGCGATAACGAGCGCACGGCAAGGGCAATAGCTGCAAAGGCGGGCATAGACAATGTTCTGTTCGAGGTGCGTCCCGACGGGAAGGCTGAGCAGATAGAGCGCCTTAAAGCCGCGGGCAGGACCGTGTGCATGGTCGGCGACGGGATAAACGACACTCCCGCTCTGGCTACAGCCGACTGCGCGGTCGCCATGGGCTCAGGCTCGGATATCGCCATAGAAGCCGCCGGTGTGCTGCTGCCGTCAGGCGATCTCAAAAAGCTGCCGGAGGCCTTTGATATCTCCGCTGCGACGATAAAGACGATAAGGCAGAACCTGCGCTGGGCGCTGTTTTACAACGTCATAAGCATCCCCGTCGCCGCGATGGGCATACTGCATCCGTCGATATGCGCAGCGGCAATGTCGGCAAGCTCCATAGGCGTTCTGATGCACTCGCTCAGCCTGAAGGAGCCCAATAAAAAGAGGTCTGCAAAATGGAAGAAAAAATAATGGTCACGGGCGTAAAGGGCATGTACTGCCGCCAATGCCCCGAGCTGATACTCGGCGACATGCTGCAAACAAGGGGTGTGCTTGACGCGCATATTGCCTATCTCAAGGGTGTCCTCACGGTAAAATATGACCCCTGCATAGTCTCTGAGGACGAGCTGCGCGATGTGCTCGGGCGCGGCGGCTACCCCGCCTGTCCCGTGGGCGCAGCGGGCACGAATCCGATACTTAACGCGCTCAAAGCGCCGTTTACGCGAAAAAAATAAAAATAATCCGAAATTTTTATCCCCCCACTGGGCTTGTGGGGGGATTTTTCGTATGTTAAACTTCAAACATAAGAAGTCTTGACTTACACAAGGAGATCATGCCATGAACGCACTCGCAAGCACGATAGAGCAGTATTGGACGCGCCGCGCAAGCTCGTACACGGAGGTCGTAAAGAAAAATCTCAGCGACGGCTGGGACGGAAAGTGGGCTGACGAGCTCATAAAGAACTTTCCCAAGGCCGAGGGCAGGGCGCTCAGGGTGCTGGATATCGGAACAGGCCCGGGCTTTTACGCGATAATCCTCGCTGCACGCGGCTATGACGTGACGGCCATCGACGTGTCCGAGGGTATGCTCGGGCAGGCGCGGCACAATGCGGGCGCTCTTGCAGGTAAGATACGCTTTTTGAAGATGGACGCGCAGGAGCTCGACTTTGAAAACGGCGAGTTTGACGTTATCGTCACGCGAAACCTCACATGGAACCTGCCCGATCCCGTGAAGGCCTACGGAGAGTGGCGGCGCGTTCTGCGCGACGGCGGCGTGATGCTGAATATCGACTCGAACTGGTACGCCTATCTCTTCGACGATGAGGAGAAGTGCAAGCGTCAGGCCGATCGGGAAAACACCATTCAGTCCGGCTTTGAGGACTACGAAAGCTATGACGAGGGCTGGCTCATGGAAAGCATCTCGCGCACGCTGCCGATGGGAAGGCTCCCGCGCCCGCACTGGGACACGGTGACGCTGCTCGACCTCGGCTTTAAAAGCGTCAGCGCGGACACCTCCGTCAGCCGCAGGCTCTGGAGCCGCGAGGAGATGCTCAACTACGCCTCTGCTCCCTGCTTCCTGATAAGAGCCGTAAAATGAGAATATGAAATGAGGACGTCACAATGAGAAAACGTATTACAGCGCTTTCCCTTGCGCTCATCATGCTTCTGAGCCTCGCCGCCTGCGGAGCGGACGGCAAGGACACAAAGGGCGAGGAAAAAATACTGCGCGTCGCGGAGAGCTTTGCCTACCCCAGCCTCGACGCTCACAAAGAATACTACGGTTGGTACACCTCCATTTACGGCATCACCGAGGCGCTTTTCAAAATGGGCGACGACAGCTCGGTGCAGCCCTGTCTGGCCGAAAAGGCCGAGGTATCCGGCGACGGGCTTACATGGACGGTGACGCTGAAGGACGGCATATGCTTTTCAAACGGCAGCGCAGTGACGGCAGATATAGTCATTGAAAACCTAAAGCGTACCGGCGAGGTGAACCTTCGCTTTGCGCAGTTTAAGGACTACGATTACAAGGCCGTGAGCGAAAGCGTTTTCACGATAACGACAGGCGAGGTCTATCCCACGCTGGTAAACGACCTTGCCTCGCCCGAGATGGCGATAATGGATCTTGACGCGACCGAGGATATCGACAAGGCTCCCGTTGCGACCGGGCCGTTCGTAATAAAAAGCTTCGTGCCGGAGGGCACGGTCGAGGTGAGCCGCAACGACAACTACTGGGGCGGCGAGGTGAAGCTCGACGGAGCAGTGTTTTACTATATGCAGGACGACGAGAGCAAGCTCCTTGCCATGCAGAACGGCGAGATCGACTGCTACACCTCGGTCACAGCGGCGGCAAAGGAGATATACGAAGCGTCACCGGAAAAATACACCGTGACGGATATTCCCGCGACGAGGCTGCAATTTTACATGCTCAATCAGAGCAGGCTCGGCGATGAGCTCAGAAAGGCAATAAACCTCACCGTTGACTGCGATGCTATCGCAGCCTATCTAAACGGCACGGTCACGGCAGCCGCCGGTCCCTTCGGAACGGCAGCGGCCTACGGCAAGGTCACAAAGCCCGCTGCCGATACCGCGGCGGCAAAGGCCGCCATTGAGCAGGCAGGCTACACGCTCGGCTCGGACGGCATCTATGAGAAGGACGGGAAGGAGCTTATGCTCAATATCTGCTACTACCCCGCCCGCTCGCTCGACTCTCTGGCGCTGCTTATTCAGGAGCAGCTAAAGGCCGTCGGCATAAGCTCGACTCTCACCTCGCAGGAGGACGCTGACGCGACCTATATCCTCTCGGGCGACTACGATATAGCCCTGTACTGCATGATAGCCGATAAAAACGGCGATCCGTACTATTTCATCGACACCGTGCTGCGCCCCGGCGGCTACTGGGCATCGGCGGGCTTTGAAAGCAGCGAGGCGGAGGAGCTTATAAATAAGCTTCAAGCCGAGACCGATGCTGACGAAAGAGCAGCGCTTGCAAACGAGATCGTTCAGCTTGCCATCGACGATAACGCCATCGGCTGCGTGGGGCTGTTCAACAACATCACCGTCTCCGCAAAAAACGTCAGCGGCATCTACGAGACCTGCCCCTTTGATTTCTACCGCATCGACGCAAATACCGACATGTAAAAACCCCTCGGGGCAGGAGACGGCTCCTGCCCCGAGGCAGAGGTGAAGGATATTAAAAAGCAAATTTTAAAAAGGCTGCTGCATCTTGCGGTTATAATAATAGGTCTGAGCTTTCTGACCTATCTTTTAATGTATATATCGCCCGGTGACCCTGCGCTGAAGAAGCTCAATGCGCAGGGCATCAGCGTATCTGAGCAGACGCTGGAGGCGGCGCGTGAGGAGATGGGGCTCAACGAGCCCTTTCTGCTGCGCTATGCGCAGTGGCTCGGCTCGGCCTTAACGGGCGATCTGGGCACATCGTATAAGGACGGGCTGCCGGTTACGGACAAGCTCTTGCACGCGCTGCGCTATACGCTCATTTTAAGCGCCGGCAGTCTTGCGCTGTCGCTCATCACTGCGCTGCCGCTTGCCGTAATAACAGCCGTCAGGAAGGATGGCGTTCTCGATAAGCTCGTGCGCTTTCTGAGCTTTATCGGAAACTCGCTTCCCAATTTTCTCATTTCGATCCTGCTGATGTACTTCTTCTGCGTCAAGGCGCGGCTGCTGCCGGTCATTGCCGGCGAGAGCTTCAAGGGTCTCATCATGCCCTGCCTTGCGCTGGCCATCCCCATGTGCTCGCGCTTTATCCGGCAGTTTCGCGCGGAGATACTGGAGCAGCTGGGGCGCGACTACGTTCTCGGCGCAAGGGCGCGAGGCGTAAGGAGCTCGGTCATATTCTTCAAAAACGTGCTGCACAATGCGATGATACCCATTCTGACGGTGATCGCGCTGTCTGTCGGCACGCTTCTCGGCGGCAGCGTGGTCGTCGAGACCATCTTCCGCTGGCCGGGGCTCGGCAAGCTCGTCATGGACGCGATAACGGCACACGACTACCCCGTGGTTCAGGGCTTTGTGATATTCACAAGCTGCGTGTACGTTCTCATCAACCTCGCAGCAGATATCTGCTACCGCCGTCTCGACCCCCGCGTCGGGGAAATGTGAGGTGCGCGGTGGATATAAACACAGTCTCGCGGGGCAGGCTCAGGCGCAGGCTTTTTATCCTTCTTGCGCTTGCCGCGCTCCTCGTGCTCATCGGCCTTTTTGCGCCGCTGCTCGTCCCCAACGACCCTAACGCGACGAACGCCTCTCACATGAACTCAGCCCCCGACGCGGAGCACCTTTTCGGCACCGACAGATACGGCAGGTGCGTTTTCTCCCGCGTTATCATGGGCGCAAGAACGTCCATATTCTCCGCCGCCGCGCTCGTTGCGCTGACCTTTGCATTCGGAACGGCGCTCGGCATTATCGCCGGCTGGTACGGCGGCGCTGTTGACAGCGTTATCATGCGCATTGTTGATATAATGCTCGCGTTTCCGCAGATGGTGCTTGCCATTGCCGTTGCGGGGATACTCGGCGGAGGCATGGTAAACGCCATGCTCGCAATGGGTCTGTCCGGCTGGACGCTGTATGCGCGGCTTGCCAGAGCGCAGGTGATAGCCATAAAAAAGGAGCCGTTTATAAGCGCGGCGCGGCTGTCCGGCTGCTCTGATCTTACGATCATGCTGCACTATCTTCTGCCGTGCATGCTGGGCACGCTCATCGTAAACGCGGCAACGCAGCTGGGCGTTATGATGATAGGCATCGCGGGGCTTTCCTTCCTCGGCATCGGCGTGACCGAGCCGCAGGCCGAGTGGGGCAGCATGATAAACCAGTCGCGTGCGTATATGCAGCTTGCTCCGTGGGCGACGCTCGCTCCGGCGGCTGCAACGGTCGTGACCGTCATGGTTTTTAACTGCCTCGGCGACTGTCTGCGCGACTATCTCGATGTGGAGGCGGCAAAATGAACGACAGCATTATTTTGTCCCTCGAAGGGCTTTGCGCAGGCTACGGAAACGGGGACGTTATATCGGATATATCGTTTTCGCTCGGGCGCGGCGAGGCGCTGTGCGTCGTCGGGCAGTCCGGCTGTGGAAAGAGCACTCTTTTAAAGGCGGTCATGGGCGTGTTTGACAGACCCCTTATCACGGGCGGCGATATCGTATTCGACTCCCGCAGGCTCTCCGAGCTTGCGCCCAAGGAGCGTATGCGGCTCACAAGCTCCGGCATGGGACTCATATTCCAGACCCCGGGCGCGGCATTCAACCCTATCCGCAGCTACAAAAAGCAGTTTATAGAAACGCTGAAAAGCCACGGAAAATACGATAAAAACACATTTTTGCCCTCCGTGCGGGAGGTCTTCGCACGGCTCGGGCTTGAAAACGGTGAGCGCATTCTCGCCTCCTGCCCGTATGAAATGAGCGGCGGCATGAATCAGCGTATAGCGCTTGCGCTCACGATGCTCATGCAGCAGAAGTTTCTGCTGGCCGACGAGCCTACGAGTGCGCTTGACGCGATAACGCGCCGCACTGTGGCCGACGAGCTGAAGCTTCTGCGCTCCGAGGGGCTTTCGCAGCTTATCGTCACGCACGATCTTGCGCTGGCGGCGTATATCGCCGACCGCATTGCCGTCATGCAGTGCGGCAGGCTCGTTGAGCTTGCACCGGCGCGGGAGATAACTGCGTCTCCCCTGCACCCGTACACGAGGGCGTTGCTCAAAGCCGCGCCGAGGCTCGGCGGAGCTCTGCCCGAGACTGCGGAGGAGCTTTCTCTCTGCTCCGGCGAGCTTATCGAGCGCAGTCCCGGGCATTTTGTCCGCACGGAGGTTTGAGCATGGAAAGCATACTGAGCATTGACGGCCTCGTCAAAGGCTACGAGCGCACGGGGCATAAAGCTGCCGCCGTGCAGGGCGTGAGCCTTGAGCTGCACAGCGGCGAGATACTCGGCATCGTCGGCTCCTCCGGCAGCGGAAAAAGCACGCTTCTGCGTCTTATCTGCGGCCTTGATGAGACGGATGCGGGGCATATATATCTTGACGGCAGGGAGCTTTTTATAAGCCGCTCGCTTGCCGACAGGCGTGATATTCAAATGATATTTCAGGATCCCTGCTCATCATTTCACCCGCGCAGGACGGTGGAGCGCTCGATATACGATGCGTTCCACAGCCTCATGGGGCGCGGCGCGGCGCTCGATCTTCCGGCGCTCTGCCGCAAGGTCGGGCTGGATGCGGAGCTTGCACGGCGATATCCGCGCTCTCTCAGCGGCGGACAGTGCCAGCGCTTCGCTATAGCCCGCGCCATTGCCGCGTCTCCGCGGATCTTGCTGTGCGATGAGGTGACGAGCGCACTGGACGTTTCCTCGCAGGCGCAGATACTTTCGCTTTTATCCTCGCTGCGCAGGGAAACGGGGATGTCGATGATCTTCGTCTCGCACGATCTTGCCGTGGTCGGCAGTCTGTGCGACAGAGTTGCCGTCATGCACGGCGGAGCGATCGTCGAGGAGGGCTCGGCGGAGGAGATAATTTCCGCGCCGCAGAGCGAATATACAAAAGAGCTTATAGCATCGTTAATGGAGATACAGAGCAATGAATAGCATGGAAAAAAGAGTTCTTGATTACTGGACAGTGCGCGCACACGACTTCGGTGTAGTGCGCCGCAACGAGATACAAGACGGCATAAGCGGACGCTGGAGCGCGGAGCTTGACGCGCTGCTGCCGCAGCGCAGGCTGCGCATCCTCGATGTCGGCACGGGCACAGGCTACTTTGCCGTGCTGCTCGGCGCAAAGGGGCACAGCGTTACCGGCATTGACCTCACTCCGGCCATGATAAGCGAGGCGAGGTCTCTCGCGGACGAGCTCGGCGTGAGCGCACAGTTTGAGACCATGGACGCGCAGGAGCTGAGCTTTCCCGACGAGAGCTTTGATGCCGTGGTCACGCGAAACCTCACATGGACGCTGCCCGAGCCGGAGCGTGCCTACTCCGAGTGGCTGCGCGTGCTCAAGCCCGGCGGCATGCTTTTGAACTTTGACGCAAGCTACGGCGACAATGTGCGCAACAACGCGCAGAACGACACGCACCTGCCCGTGGGCGAGGTGTACGGTCACTGCGGCATGACCCCCGAGCTTGAGGCGGAAAATGCACAGATAACGCTGTCCATGCCGATGAGCCGGAGGCAGCGACCCGAATGGGATGCCGGACTTCTCGGCTCGCTCGGCTGCCGTGACTGCGGCTTTGACAAGACCATCGGCGCGCGTATTTTAAATGAAAACGACCTTTCCGACGCTCCTATGTTCCTCGTCTGGGCGAGGAAGTAAAAAAGCCTTCACCAGCGCTCAGGCTCGGCAGGAGCGCAGCTGCATATATCGGCCACGCGCTTTGCAAGATCGCCGACGGTTTTACGGATGTGGTTTATATAGTCCTTCGGCGGCATGGGATCGGAGGAGCTGAACCATTCGAGGTAGTAGTCGAAAAAGGCATAGCACATGTGCTGTATGAGAAAATCGGCGGCCTTCTCCGACGGGAAAACGTCGGCAAGGTCGTGCATGAACAGGGGCTTTAGCCGCTCGACGCAATAGCTGCGGAAGGAATTCTGCCCCTCGGTGTCGAATGCATTGCGGTAAAACGGCATATCCTGATACAGGTCGCTGCATATCTGCGGCAGATAGTCCATGAAATTGAAGTCGTCCCTGCGCCGTACCAGCTGGCAGAAATAGTAGTCGTAGGTCCATGCGATGAGGTCGTACTTGTCCAGGAAATGATTGTAAAAATTTCTGCGGCTTATTCCGGCCTTATCGCATATCTCATCGACCGTGATACGCGCGAATTTTTTCGTGCGCATCAGCTCCCTGATGCTCTCGGCAAGCAGTACCTTTGTGTGCGAAGCCTGCGGCATAATGTCACATCCTTTGATTTTTGTGAATATTATAATGTATCGCACAGCTTTTGTGAAGATGCGGGCACTGCCCTCCCTGCACACTTTTTGAAATGTGTGCAATTGCAGAGGGCGATATAACAAAAAGCTATCTGATTTCTCTTGAGAAGTCGGATAGCTTTTTATAATGCTTTGATTTTACATGTCGGCATCCGGCAGGGCGAGATAAACCTCATACGGATACTGGGATACCATCAGTTTCGGCGGGTGGGACATGAGATAATCGGGCGAGATGCTCCAGCCGGAGTCGGAATTTACCAGAAACGGCAGCTCAAGCTCGATGTTTTTGCCGCTGCCGATGGAAAACATGCAGTTTCCGTCAAGGATGGGGTTATAGCCCTCGATCTTGTTGATCGTGTAGCTGAAGTTGCAGTAATAATCACTGCCCACCTGATCTGCGGATGCAAAATAAAGTTCTTGACTTTAACGTGAAAATGCATTATAATACACAAGCTGAACATTTTAATACTGTTTTGTACTCGGAGAAGTCGCGTAGTCCGGCCGAGCGCGCACGATTGGAAATCGTGTAACACCCATAAGGTGTTCGAGGGTTCAAATCCCTCCTTCTCCGCCATAAAAAAACAGCTCTGCCACAGGTAGGGCTGTTTTTTTATGTGTTGACTTGTTGGAGGGATTTGAAAGGCGGCTCTTGGCAACAGTCCGGTGGACTGTTGCAACCGCCGTGGCTTTTCCGCAGAAAAGCAAATCCCTCCTTCTCCGCCATAAAAAATCTCTCACCGCTGGTGGGAGATTTTTTATGCAATAATGGGATTTGAACCCGAGGGCACTTGAGCTCGGGCTTTTCGGCTGTTTCCGCGGGAATTTTGAAGCCATCACCCGTTATCGGCATATGCTGCAAAAACCGGCCGTGTACGCGCATGATTTTTGGCGATTCTTTTACGCTGCAAAGAGAAAAAATGATGCAATTTTACGCCTGCTGTGCTATAATAAGTGCAATCATTTACCGAGAGGGATCATTATGCGAATCGTTGTCAAAGTCGGCACTTCCACACTTGCACACGCGACCGGCCGTCTGAATATTCAGCGCATGGAGCGGCTGTGCAAAGTGCTCAGCGACCTGAAAAATGCAGGTCATGAGATCATTCTTGTCTCATCCGGTGCAATCGGAATGGGAGTCGGGAAGCTCAATCTGCCAGGCCGTCCAGCGGATATGCCTGGTAAGCAGGCGGCAGCAGCCGTCGGCCAGTGCGAGCTGATGTATTTTTACGATAAGCTCTTCACAGAGTACAATCATATTGTGGCGCAGCTGCTGCTGACAGGCGAGGACATCCGCAGTGAGCAGCGCAGCCGCAACGTGCGCAACACGCTCTCGCGCCTGCTGGAGCTTGGGGCGCTGCCGGTCATCAACGAAAACGATGCTGTGGCAACGGACGAGATAGGGGTAGACAACACTATCGGTGAGAACGACAGCCTGTCGGCCATCGTGGCCGCCGCCATCGGTGCCGAACTGCTGATCCTGCTTTCGGACATCGACGGTCTGTATGACAGCGACCCGCACAAGAATCCGGACGCAAGGCTCATCGAAACCGTGCCGGTCATTGATGCGCACATTCTCTCGCTCGCCGGAAGTAAGGGCTCCGCTCTCGCCACCGGCGGCATGGTCACAAAGCTGCACGCTGCGCAGATAGCAACCGCAGCCGGCTGCGAGATGGTCATTGCCAACGGCGAAAAGCCCGAGGTGCTCTATGATATTGCGGAGGGCAGACGCGCCGGCACCCGATTTCTGATACCACATTCCTGAGGAGGGACTGCTATGACGACTATGGAAATTCTCAGGCGGACAAAGGCCGCATGGCCCAGTGTCTGCAATGCCTCAGCCGACGAAAAAAACCGCATCCTATCGGCTATGGCCGACAGCTTGCAGGCGGAATGCGATGCTATCCTGCGCTGCAATGCCGAGGATATGGATGCCGCACGCGGCCATATCTCGGACGTGATGCTCGACCGGCTCTATCTGGATCAGAGCCGCATCGACGGCATGGCCGAAGGTATCCGCGCGACCGTTGCGCTGCCGGATCACACAGGGCGCATTCTCGCTCAGATCGACCACCCCAACGGCATGAAGATATACAAAAAGCAGGTTCCGCTCGGTCTGGTCGCAATCATTTACGAGAGCCGTCCGAACGTCACCTCGGACGCGGCAGCGCTCGCCATCAAGAGCGGCAACGTCTGCATGCTCCGCAGCGGCAAGGATGCCTTCCACACAGCCGGAGCCATTGTGGCTGCACTCAAGCATGGCATCGCGTCCGTGGGCGGCGATCCGGATATCGTCAACATCGTCGAGGATACCAGCCACCAAAGCGCTGCGGAGATCATGCAGGCCAAGGGGCTTGTCGATCTGCTCATCCCACGCGGCGGAGCAGGACTCATCCGCGCCTGCGTGCAGAGCGCCACCGTGCCCTGCATTGAGACCGGCACCGGCATCTGCCATGTTTATGTGGACGAATATGCCGACCTCGGCAAGGCTGTTCGCATCATTGAAAACGCCAAAACCAGCCGTCCTTCGGTCTGCAATGCAGAGGAGGTCTGCCTCGTGCACAGGGCTGTTGCGCATACATTTCTGCCCTTGCTCAAGAAGGTGCTGGTCGATGACCGCGCTGCGAAGGGGCTCACGCCGGTCGAGCTGCGGCTCGATACAGCTGCGGCGCAGATCATCGACGGCACGCCCGCTTCCGGCAAGGACTTTGACACGGAGTATCTGGACTATGTCCTTGCAGTCGGCGTGGTCGATAGTCTGGATGCCGCCATTGCGCATGTGCTTGAGCACTCGACGCACCACAGCGATGCCATTGTCACCGAGGATGCCGCAAGCGCCGAGCGCTTCATCAACGGCACGGACAGCGCAGCGACCTATGTCAATGTCTCCACCCGCTTTACCGACGGCGGCGAGTTCGGTCTCGGCTGCGAAATGGGCATCTCAACGCAGAAGCTTCACGCCCGCGGTCCCATGGGGCTCGATGAGCTTAGCACCTATAAGTATATCATCCGCGGCGACGGACAGATACGCTGAGGAAGCCTCCCTGCTATCAATAGCAACACCGCAATTACAGTCTAACGAAATACGAGAAGCCACCGGCAGTAAACCGGTGGCTTCTCGTGGTTTTTCGTTATCTATTTATTGTCAGACGTCAGAGCAGACGGCGGCTGATATCACAGCAGGCATCTTTCAGGCAGGCAACGATCCTATCGTCGCCGAGCTCATGCATATGCCCTGCAAATCCGCTGACGCTCATTGCCATCACAGCATTGCCCTTTCCGTCCAGAACCGGACAGGCAATACAGTAGAGTCCGTACTCGTTTTCTTCATTGTCGATCGCATAGCCGAGCTCTCGGATCCTGTGTATCTCGGCAATAAAGTCATCCGGATTTGAAATGCTGCGTTTTGTGCGCTTTGTGAATTGGAAGGTTCGTATAAGCGCCTCGTCGTAGTCCGGGGAAAACGCCAGCAGCGCCTTTCCTATGCCTGAGTAATAGCACAAATAGGGTCTTCCGAGTGATTCGGTTGAGCGCAGTTTCCTCCCTGCGGCACGCTCCTGAAGAAGCGTTATGGCGCGATAGCCGTTTTCAGCCGTCTGTCCGTCCAGGACGCGAACGCCAATGTTCACCGTCTCCTGCGTCTGCTCCGCAATGCGCATAGCATACGGCTTGGCCAGCTGGATCAGCGTGGAATCCTCCTCAATGGATTTGCCGAGCATATAAACATTATAACCTAAGCTGTATTTTGCACTGTCCGCATTCTGTGCCAGATATCCGCGCTCCTTGAGCGTTGTGACTACTCGATGCGTGGTGCTTTGGTACTCTCCGAGAAGCGCCGCGATCTCATTGACCCCCATTGGGCGGTTTTCCCGATAGAGCACCTCCAAAACGTTCAGCGCACGTTCCACCGCAGCAATGCCGGTGGTTTTTTTCTCCGAGCTTGTTTTCTGCATATTACATTTCCTTTTGCTTCGCCGCGAGCATGACTGCACGAGCGTGATAAAAGCTTATTTGTTATATCTTGGTCAGTATATCATCTTCGTGCCGTGCAGTCAAGACTCTCAGCTCAAAGGAAAGCTCATGCGTTTATACCTCTGCGCCCTGCGCCGCTTTTCCGAGCAGCAGCTTGCTCTTCTTTTTGCTTGAAAGGAAGTAGAGCAGTGCGAGAGTGCCGATGACGGCGACACCGATACCGTACAGGAAGATAGGCGTATAAGCCGCATTGCCGCCGGCATCGAGCCACTTGCCGAACATGGCATGCTCGAAAACATCGGGTATATAGCCGATGGCGGAGCCAAAGCAGACGGCCGAGGCTGCGAGGTGCGCAGGAACCTTGCCCTCTGACGGAATGGCGAACTGAACGCCGTAGCACATACCGTTGAACCATGCCGTGATGAGGACTATCGCCATCAGAAGCGGGAGCTTCAGTGCTCCAGCAGGCAGCATGATGATCGCGAGCAGGCAGGCTGCGGCTGCGATGTTGCCGACAACAACGACCTTGCTGGCAGACCCGATCTTATCGGCAATAAAGCCGCCGACGGGAGCGCCGATCGCCTGCATTCCGTAGCTGCGCATGACCGACAGCACAACGCCGAAGGTCACGGTGATACCAAGAACGTCAGTGAAATAGGTCGTGGTGTAGCTCACGGATATCTGCAGGCCGTAAACGCAGAACAGGCAGATGCCGAAGATCCAGACAGATTTGTATTTTGCGACCTCCCTGAAATCAGCAAGCAGACCCTTGATGCCGGCAGGGCGCTGCGCATCCGAGTCGTCTAGAATGACCCAGCCGTTTTCCTCCTGCTCCTTCTGCGCAGCACGCACTGCGCAGTAGCAGAATGTTGCAATAACAAAGCACAGGATGCCGAAGAACACGAATACTGCGCGCATGCCCTGACCGTCGCTGATTGAGGAGAAGTGGTCATACACGGGAACCATCGCCATGTTGATGACAAAGTAGCCTACGCCGGAAATGCCGGAATACAGGCCGTTTGCCCTGCCCTGATATTCCGCGGGGGCGAGGATGCGCAGTCCCTTGAATATTGCGCCCCAGAACATGAATAGGCTTGTGAAGATAAGTGCGCACCACACTATTGCGGTAGTCAGATAGCTCGGAAACAGAACGATCAGGAAGCACAGCAATCCTGTTCCGATAGTTGAAAGCAGCAGTATTTTCTTAACATCGAATTTCTCAGCCAGCAGGCCGCCGATCGGCAGCGAAAAGACCTCGCCCAGACCGTATATCGTCATCAGAAGGCCGAGTTGCTCATTGGTGCAGCCCGTCAGCTCAAGCATACCGTAGTAAAACGTATACTTGATGTAGGGGATCGTAAAAACTATGGAGTTCAGCAGGCCTATTGATGCAATGGCGAGCAGAACCTTCGGTGTCAGCCGGAACGGTTTACTTTCTAACATAGGGGTTCCTCCTTGTCTAAAATTAAATCCTCTTTATTTCCCGCCGGAGCGGTCTGCTATTTCTGCCGTATCTGCATCCTTTCGCATTGTGATGCTGATGCCTGTCACCGCAAGGAAGATCGAAACAAGCGGCGAGAGCATGGAGAAGAAGCAGTACGGAAGGTAGGTAAGCGTAGGAATGCCGAGAGCCGCGACCATTACAGCCGCGCAGGAGCTCCACGGGACAAGCGGAGACGTAACAGTCGCCGAGTCCTCCAGCGCCCGTGAGAGGTTTTGAGGCGCGAGCCCTCGCTCCTCATAGGATTTTCGGTACATCTTTCCCGGAAGGATAATACCGAGATACTGGTCGCCGGTGATGAGGTTCACTCCGAGGCAGGTGAACACCGTACAGATGATCAGTCCTCGTGTGCCCCGCGCTATGCGCAGCACACGCTGCGCCAGAACATGCAGTATCTGCGTTGCATCCAGCACGCTGCCGAAGCAGATGGCGCAGAGCGTCAGCGACATGGACCACATCATGTTCTGGATACCGCCGCCGGAGAGCAGCGTTGACATCATCTCATTTTCGCTTTCAAACGTAAAGCCGTAGTTGAGCGCAGTGACGATATCTGCAAGACTGTTATGCTGGAACAGCGCACAGCAGACCGCGCCAAGCACTACGCCGAGGAACAGGCTCGGCACAGCGGGCTTTTTCAGAACGCCCATTACGATGACCGAAACCGGAACCAGCAGCAGAACCGGCGAGATAGTGAAGCCTGAACTGATGATCTCCTCGATCTGCGAGATCAGGCTCAGATCAGCCGTGCCGGTCCGACCGTACTTCATGCCGAGCACGGTGAAGATCACCGCGGAAATACCCAGCGAGATACCGCTGCTGACAAGCATAT
Organism: Hallerella sp.; assembly: GCA_963620985.1. Lineage (GTDB taxonomy): Bacteria > Bacillota > Clostridia > Oscillospirales > Oscillospiraceae > F23-B02. The sequence goes on from CAVFCI010000002.1 coordinate 81,115, forward strand.
GGCGGACATGCTCGAAGAGCGTGGCTCCCGACACAGCCGGAGCAAGGTTTGTCGTATCGGACAGCGGGGATATTTTATCTCCGAAATACGCGCCCGAGATGACGGCACCCGCCGTCATAGGCATCGGAACACCGAAGCCCGCGCCGACGCCGAGAAACACAACGCCGATGGTTCCGACGGTCGTCCAGCTGCTGCCGGTGGAAAGAGATATGAGTGAGCTGATAAGCAGCGCGATCAGAAGAAAGAACTTCGGATTTATCACCTTCAGGCCGTAGTAGATCAGTGTCGGCACGATGCCGCCCATAGTCCAGATGGCGATCATCATGCCGATGATGCCGAAGATAAGGATAGTCGGAGCGATCTCTCGGATGCCATGTGCTATTGCTTCCATCAGCATATCCCAGTCAAGGTGCAGGACACAGATGGCAAACAGAGAGATCAGCGCAGTGGAGATTATCAGCGGGATGTGCGCATCTCCGTGCAGCACAACGATCGTGTACATCAGCAGGAGCAGCGCCATACATGTGAGAAGCAAGCTTTGTAACGTTGTCGGTTTTCTAACATTTTTCTCCATAGCGTAGCCTTTCCCGGTTTTATTGATACCGGATCACGAGTGCATCCGCCACGGCGGCACCCTCTCCCTCGGGGTAGACGAATACGGGGTTCATATCCATCTCCGCGAGATCGTTCCTGTGCTGCACGGCAAAGTCGCCGACGCGCACAAGCATATCCGCGAGAGCGTCCACATCCAGCTTTTTCTGTCCGCGATAGCCGTTCATAATGCGGTACGCTTTCAGTGAGCCGATCATGGCAAGCGCATTCTTTTTTGTCAGCGGCGCAGGGAATACGGCGGCATCCTTGAACACCTCGGTGAACACGCCGCCCATGCCGCAAAGCACCATTGGGCCGAAGGATGGATCGTTCGTCACGCCGACGATCATCTCCGTGCCGGATTTGAGCATCTCCTGCACCAGAACGCCGTTGATCCGAGCATCGGGACAGCTCGTCCGGCAGTTGGAGAGTATCTCATTATACGCAGCGCGTACCTGCGCTGCATTCTTCAGGTTCAGCTTCACGCCGCCCGCGTCGGTCTTATGCAGTATATCAGGGGACTCCACCTTCATAACTACCGGATAGCCAAGCTTCTCCGCCGCCGCGACCGCGAGCTCTTCGTTCTCGGCTACGGTCTCTCTCGGCACGGGGATACCGCCGGTACCCAGCAGCTCCTTTGAGGCATGCTCTGACAGAGCGGTCTTTGTCCCTTTGCCGAAGGCATCGGGAACGGCATTCTCAAGTCTGGTGATGTCCGTGTTTTTAAGGAAGTTCACATACCCGGCAAGCTTTGCAATGTGCTTGTAGCCGTAGCTGCACGGCGCCGTTACGGGAATGCCCGCCTCCTTCAGCGCTTCAACATACTCCGGCATTCTGCCGGATTCGACCGCCGGAATAACTATGACGGGCTTTGTGACCCTCCCCTCCTTTTTAAGCTTGATAAGTCCTTCGGACATGTGCTTTACACAGAGGTCGGTCAGCTTATTTACTATGGTGATGCCGACGACCGCCATGTCGAAATTCGCGTCGTTTATTATGATCTCCGCCGCATCAGCAAACTGATCCGTGTCGTAGCATATATCCGCCGTGGTGTCCAACGGATTATTTATCGTTGCAAACTCAGCAAGCACCTTGGAGAGCTTTTCCTTCCCCTCGGGTGTAAAATCGGGGTAGTTTATGCCGCAGGCCGCACCGACATCACAGGCGACTCCGTTTTCTCCGCCCGAGCCGTTGAGCGAGACCACGCGGTCTCCTTCCGGCAGCGACGGGAGTGTTGCGAACAGATTGGCAAGGCTTGCAAGATCCTCGAGATCATCCACGCGGATGACGCCGTACTTTTTGAATATTGCCTCGAACGCCGCATCCGAGCCGGAAAGGCTTCCAGTATGCGAGGCGGCGGATCTGCTGCCTTTTTCCGATCTGCCGACCTTCAGCAGAATTACCGGCTTTCTTTTCAGCGCCGCCTTCTTCAGCGTCTCCACAAATTTCTTCGGATTTGAAACACCCTCGATGTATGAGACGATAACGCTGGTGTTCTCGTCATCGACGAGGAAGTCCATATAATCGACTACCTCTACGATCTTGCTGTTGCCGCAGGAGATCACATAGGAAAAGTCCGTTTTGCCGCTGTCCATCAGCAGCGTGCATATCATGCCGCTCTGTGATATCAGTCCGACCTTGCCGGCTCTGCGCGGTATATCCGTCATGAAGCCCATCGCCGGAATGTTGTCCAGAACATTGACATATCCTGCGCAGTTCGGACCCATAACCGCGATATCCAGCTCCTTGCAGAGCGCCTTGAGCGACTGCTCTGCGGCTCTGTCCTCCGGCTTTCCCGTCTCACCGTAGCCGGCTGCAAAGACGACCGCCGCCTTTGCCCCCTTTGCCGCGGCCTGACGCAGCAGACCCTCCACGGTATTCTTCGCCGTTGCAAGAATGACCATGTCGATCTCCTCGGGGATATCGGCAAGACTGTGGAAGCACTTATGCCCGAAAACAAGGTCTCTTCCCGGATTAACAAGGTAGACATCATGCTCCAGACGCTCCGGCGCATAGGTCTCCATAAGCTTGACCGCGAAGCCGCCGTAGGTCTCCTTTTCCGTCGCACCGACGATGGCGATCTTCTTCGGTCTGAGCAGTTTTGTCAGATCCAATGTGCGACCTCCCTTCTCAGTTCAGCTCGTAGCCCGTCATAAAGGCCTCCACGTTCTTCGCATTGAACTTCCCCTTGCCGGAATGGTCAAAGTATTCGTTCATCGAAGCGGCAAATTCCTCACCCGTGAACAGACCGGTTTTTTTGCAGAAATATCCCAGCATACAGATGTTTGCCGCCCGCTCGTTTTTAAGCGAGATCGCAAGCTCCGTGACAGGTGCGCGAAGCACCGTGATATCAGTCCGCGTGAGCTTGCTCTCATCGATCAGCGAGGTGTTCACAAAAACCATTCCTTCCGGCTTGACTGCCGGCAGGAAGCGCTCCAGCGCCGGTGCATTCAGCGCCATCAGGATATCCGGATGGTCGGCATAGGGGCTTGCGATCCTTTCATCGGATATGATCACGTTGCAGTTTGCGGAGCCGCCGCGCATCTCATTGCCGTAAGAGGGAAACCATGTCACCTTTTTCCCCTGCTTATAGGCCGCATAAAGCATCAGCTTTCCGGCGGTCAGCACGCCCTGTCCGCCAAAGCCTGCACATACAATTTCCTTTAACATGCCTGCCCTCCTTATCTGTCGATGATCTCGCCCATTTCGTAGCGCTTCATCAGTTCATTTTCAATGCGCTGCATCGCCTTCGGAGGGGTCAGTCCCCAGTTCGTCGGGCAGGGCACCAGCACTTCCACGAGCGAAAAGCCTTTCTTGTCGCGCTGCTTCTCAAGCGCCTTGCGCACAGCCTTCTTTGTTTTTGCGACCTCGGCGGGGTTTGTCACCGTCGTCCTCGCCAGATACGCGATCGGAAGATTCCGCATCACAGTCACCACATCAAGGTCGAGTCCGTGATCCTCTTCCGTGCGGCCAAGCGGCGTTGAAGCTGTCCACTGTCCGAGCTGCGTCGTCGGTGCGAGCTGGCCGCCCGTCATTCCGTAGCAGGTGTTGTTCATTACGAAGAACGTCACGTTCTCGTTGCGCGTTGCCGCTGCCATTGTCTCGCCGAGGCCGATGGCGTATGCACCGCCGTCTCCGGCGATCGTAAGGCAGTATTTATCCGGCCGGACGCGCTTCATCGCCGTGAGCGCCGCACCCATCTTGCCGTGCGGCGGAACGATCGCATCCACGGCCATGCTGTACTGGAACTGATGATTGCAGCCGATATCCGAGCAGATGATCGTATCCTGAATGATGTCCATCTCGGTAAGCACCTCGCCGAGGATCCGGTCGAAAAGGGAATGTCCGCAGCCTGCGCAGAACATATTCTCGCACTTCATGATAGGAGGTGCTTTTTTTGCCGTTACTCTTGCCATTTTAAAATACCTCCTGTTTTTCCGCCTTGCCGCTCAGGATATCCTGTGCGAAGGCGATCAGATCGTCGATCGCGGGTACTTTTTGCGCCGTAGCGATCACATAGGTCGGGATGCGGTTCTCACTGTAAAGAATCACGTCCTCACGAAGCTGACCCATCATATTCATCTCAACCGTGACAAGCGCCTTGCAGTCCCCTGAAAGCTCCGCGAATGCCTTACGCGGGAACGGCCAAAGGGTGATCGGACGGATCAGTCCGAGCCTGATGCCCCGCGCTCTCGCCTGACGGACAGCGCCCTCCGCCACGCGGGACGAGATGCCGTAGGCAACAAATACGACCTCTGCGTCTTCTGCCTGAATGGATTCCCAGCGCTGCTCCTCAGCGATAATCCTGCGGCACTTGTCCAGATATTTTTTGTTCCAGCCGTCAATATCCTCGTTATAGGTTTTATCTGTAACGACCTTGTTCTTCTCACCGATCGGAGTGCCTCGCACCGCCCAGTCGTACCGGTCGATGCTGTACTCCTTGTAGGGGCGCGCCTGACACGGCTCGATCATCTGGCCTATCGTCGCGTCGGAGAGGATAAGCACGGGGTGCATCCATTTTTCCGCCAGCTCGAAGGACTCGTAGGCCATGTCCATGTTCTCCTGCACGCTGTTCGGAGCCAGCGTGATAAGATGATAGTCGCCGTTGCCGCCGCCCTTGACAGCCTGCCAATAGTTATCCTGACCTGCGCCGATGAAGCCGTCGCCGATGCCGTAACGCTGTACACATGCAACTACGCAGGGCAGCTCCGCGCTGACCCAGTATGCGATGCCCTCCTGCTTGAGCGAAAAGCCCGGTCCGGAGGATGAGGTCAATGCTCTCGCGCCGAGTGCTCTGGCCGCGAACACCATATTGACACTGGCGATTTCCGACTCGCCCTGAACGAACACTCCGCCGACCTCCTTCTGGCGCTTGCCCATCCATTCCAGTATCTCACTCTGCGGCGTGATCGGATAGCCTGCATAAAAGCGGCAGCCGCCGCGGATCGCGCCCTCGGCAAGGGCTTCGTTGCCCTTGACTAACAATGTTTCCGTCATAGCTTTTCCTCCTAAAGAATTTCAAAAACAAGGTCCGGACACATTGCATAGCAGCTTCCGCACTGCACACACGCTTCCTGATCGACCTGAACCGTTACAACACCCTTGCCATTGGTATAGTCCGACAGGGAGATGGCGCCCTTCTTGCAGTTTTCGATGCACAGGTAACAGCCCTTGCACCGCTCTACACTCAATTTAACCTTTTCCACTTTTGCTTCCTCCTCAGCCCTGCTTTGCGAGGGTATCTCGGAACACCTTTGCCAGACGGCTCACGCCCTCCTGCAAATGCGGGATATCGTTTGCCGTGAAATTCAGGCGCATCGTGTTCTTTCCGCTGCCGTCAGCATTGAAGGATGCACCCGGAATATAGGACACCTCCGCGTCCAGCGCGTCCTTGAGCATCTTGCCCGTATCGAAGTTTTCCGGACAGGTGACATACAGGAACATGCCGCCGTCGGGGATAGTGAAGGTGAAGCCCTCGGGGAATTCCTTTTCCATTGCAGCAACGAGTGCGTCGCAGCGCTTCTTGTAATCGGCGCAGATATCCTGAACGTGTTCGTCTAAGTCGAACATCTTCATGTACTCGCGCACATGCACCTGCGAAAACTGGTTTGACTGAAGATCCGCGCCCTCCTTTATCTCCTCCAGACGGTCGATAAAATCGGTATCGTCGGAAATGACGTAGGCAATGCGCAGACCGGGTGCGAGTATCTTCGAATACGAGCCGAGATAAATGACCTGTCCCGTGGTATCCATAGCCTTCAGGCAGGGAACGCGGTCTCCGCGGAATCGAACCTCACCGTAGGGGTTATCCTCCAGAATGGCAATGTGACGGTACTGCGACTGGCTCATGAACTCAAGAAATTCCTTGCGCTTGGAAAGCGGCCACGCCTTGCCGGTCGGATTTTGAAAGTTCGGAATGACATACACGACCTTCGTATTCGGGTTATCCTCAATGGCTTTTTTCAATGCGTCAATGCGGATGCCGACCTCGTCGGTCTCCACTCCGACGATATTCGGCTCGTATGGCAGCGCCGCGTTCAGTCCGTCAAGATAGCTCGGCTTCTCAATGAGGATCGTGTCGCCCTGATTGATCAGCGCTGTAGAGCACAAAGAAATTCCCTGCTGGCAGCCTGTAACTATCAGCACATTGCGCTCCGTGATCTTCATGCCCTCAAGCCGTCTCATACGTTCCGTGATGAGCTCCACCAGCTCCGTGTCGCCGCGTGTCAGTCCGTACTGAAGCGCCTCTTTATACAGTTCAGGATCCTGAAAGACTCGCTCGGCAGCGGCCTGAAGCTCCTTCATCGGAAAAAGGTCGCCGTCGGGAAGACCTCCGGAGAGCTTAATGAGATTTGGATTGTTTCTTGCCGCAATCTCCGTAGCAACATCGCGGATGACCGAGCCTCTGACGGTCTGCATTCTCTTTGCATAATCCATTTTTTCTTTTCTCCTTTCTAAATTCCGCTGTACGGAATTCGATTCCTCTTTTGTGCCCTATATTTACGCCTCCCTGCCGAAAAACAGACGGGTGAGGCGTATCTGCATCGGTTCTTTGCTTTGTAATTCTGCTGTGCGGAATCGGATTCTGTTTCTAAGAAATTTGTTTAAAATTATATCACGGTATCTTAATATGTCAACGCATTTTCTTCACTATATACTTAGCTGTTTTTCTCTTTTTTCTGTTATGTTTTCACAAATGCAGCCCTCTGCCCCGCGCAGTACCTGACAAACGAAAAAAACAGCACAACAATTGCCGGTTAACAATCGGTGCGCTCAGCCTGTCAAAAAGCACAGCATTACATCAGGCTTTCCGACTGTTTAGGCATATAAGCAAACCCCGCTGCGGAGCACTTCCGCGGCGGGGATTCGTGCGTTTTACGGATACTTCGAGGTTCTGCTCCTGTACAGTAGTTAAACAGCTGCCTTTTTTGATGCTGTAAAAGCCCGTTCTAAGAGGCTGTATCAGAAAAAGGCAGACGCAGGGGCTATTCCTCTATCGGAGTCAGGTTACTCTCATACGGGCGCTTGCCGGAGAGGACCTCATCATAGAAGCTCTGCTTCCAGTCAATATAGTCAATGCTCGCCTGCACCTCGCGCATCGTCTCGCGCAGAGCCTCCCGCTTCTGCGCGAGCATCACCTTGCGCTGCGGAATGGTGGGCACGCCTTGCAGGCACAGGGCGAGATAGTCCTTCATCTCCTGAATGCTCATGCCGCATTTTTTAAGGCAGGTCAGGCTCTTTATCCATGCAACATCCCGTTCGTCGAACACGCGGCGGTTATTTTTATCCCGCTTTACGTTGGGAACGAGCCCCTCGTTGCAGTAAAATTTCAGCGCCTGATAAGTCATATCGGTCTCCTTACAGACCTGCATCATTGTATAAAGCATGCTGCTACCTCTCTGTTCACAAAAAGTTAATAAATATTTTTAAAAAAGCTCTTGACCGATAGTTACAATCGGAAACTATAATCGGCAGTATGAACCGAACCAAACAACCGTATCATAGCACATAGCTGCTGTGAACGCAAGAGAAAGGAAGTTTATCATGGACAACTTTATTTTTGAAAACAAGACCAAGGTGTATTTCGGCAGGGGCGGCGTGAAGGAATATCTCAGCGGTCTGCTGGAGCACTACGGCGAGACCGTCATGCTGGCCTACGGCAGAGGCTCGGTAAAGCGCAGCGGCGTGTATGACGAGGTGACGGGCATTCTGAAGGCCGCGGGCAAGCGGGTCGTGGAGTTTGGCGGCATCATGCCGAACCCGACCTATCGGAAGGCTCAGGAGGGCGCAAGGCTTGCGCGGGAGAACCATGTTGACCTGATCCTCGCCGTGGGCGGCGGCAGCGTCTCAGACTGCTGCAAGGTCATCTCCGCGCAGGCGAGGCTCGACGAGGATATATGGGAGATGCAGTACACGAAGCACAGCTACCCCTCGGAGTTTATCCCCCTCGGCACCATCGTTACGGTGTTCGGCACGGGCAGCGAGATGAATAGCGGCGCTGTCATCACAAACGAGGAAAAGAAGATCAAGGGCGCTGTCTGGGGCGCACAGGCGGATTTCGCCTTTCTCGATCCCGACTACACAATGTCGGTTCCCATGAAGCAGGTCATCTCCGGCGCATTCGATACCCTCAGCCACGCAATGGAGACCTATTTCGGCAAGCCCTGCGAGAACAATCTCTCCGATGAAATGAACGAGGCCGTCATGCGCAGCACCATCCGCAATATCCGCGTCCTGCTGAAGGAGCCGACGAATTACGAAGCGAGAAGCGAGCTTGCGTGGGCATCTGCAATGGCGGAAAACGGTGTGCTGAAGCTCGGCAAGGTCACGGATTTTCAGGGACACATGATCGAGCACCAGCTCGGCGCTTACACCGGCTGCAACCACGGCATGGGGCTTGCGGTGCTCCACCCCGTCCTGTACCGCCATATCTATAAGTCCGGCGCGGCGCGCTTTGCCCGATTTGCGCAGAATGTCTGGGGCATTGCGCCGAAGGGCAGCGACGAGGAGACCGCTCTTGCCGGTATCGACGCACTGGCCGCGTTCATCAAGGAGCTCGGCCTGCCGGCCACTTTTACCGAGCTGGGCATTCCCGCCGGCACCGATTTCCGCGCCATTGCCGACTCCGCAATTCTCACCCCCGGCTGCTGCAAAAAGCTGACAAGCGACGAGATATACGAAATTCTCTGCGAATGCAGATAAGAAATAAATAAAGTGAAAGGACGATTCTATCATGAAAAAACTGACTGCACTTCTTCTGAGCCTTGCGCTCGTGCTCGGCCTTGCCGCCTGCTCCGGCACGCAGAGCGAAAGCTCCTCGCCGACGCAGCAGCCGACGGCAGCTGTGTCAGGCGCTCCGTCTGAGACCGGCAAGACGCTGGTGGTCTACTACTCTGCCTCCGGCAACACCGCGCAGGTCGCAAGGTATATCGCCGAGGCCGCGGGCGCCGAGCTCTTTGAGATCGTTCCCGTCGAGGTCTATACCAGCGACGACCTGAACTGGACAAATTCCGACAGCCGCGTCAGCCGCGAGCATGACGACGAGTCCCTGCGTGACGTGCTTCTGACCACAACGGAGGTGGAGAACTGGGACGACTACGACACCGTGTTCATCGGCTATCCCATCTGGTGGGGTATTGCCGCATGGCCGGTCGATAACTTCGTGAAGGATAACGACTTTACCGGCAAGACCGTCATCCCCTTTGCGACCTCGGTCTCCTCCGGCATGGGGCAGAGCGGTGCGCTGCTCGAAGAAATGGCGGGTACCGGCACATGGCAGGACGGCCAGCGCTTCCGCAGCAATGCGAGCGCAAGCGACGTGACAGACTGGGTAAACGGTCTCGGAATATAAGGAGGAAGCTGAATGAAAGCACTGCTCATTAACGGCAGTCCCAGAGCGAGGGGCTGCACCTATACCGCGCTGACGGAGCTTAAAAATGCATTGGAGGCCGAGGACATCGAGGTCGAGCTGCTCCATGTCGGGCATAAGGACATTCGCGGCTGCATCGCCTGCCGCAAATGCGCCCAGACGGGGAAATGCGTCTTTGACGATGTGGTCAACGAGGTCGCCCCAAAGCTGGCGGAGGCGGATGCCTTTGTCATCGGCTGCCCTGTATACTTTGCTTCTCCCGCGGGCGGAGCGATCTCCTTCATGGACAGGCTGTTTTTCAGCACCTTGGGCACGGACAAGACCATGAAGGTCGGCGCGGCGGTCGTGACCTGCCGCCGCGGCGGCAATACAGCCGCCTTTGACGTGCTCAACAAGTATTTCACCATAACAGGGATGCCGGTGGCCTCCAGCCAGTATTGGAACATGGTCTACGGCGGCTCTGCCGAGGAGGTGGCGCAGGATGCAGAGGGCTTGCAGACCATGCGGACGCTGGGGCGCAATATGGCGTTCATGATGAAGTCCTTCCAGTTGGGCAAGGCGCAGCTCGGCCTGCCGCAGAGGGAAACTCAGGTCTTTACGAATTTTCACCGATAAGGAGCATTGTGATGAGCATTTTGTTTATAAACGGAAGTCCCAATAAAAACGGCAATACCGCCCAGTTAGCGGCGGCACTGCTGAAAGGCAAGGAATACGAGAGCTTGGATCTTACCGACTATACCATCGGAGCTCTTGGCCAGAGCCTGCCCGATGATGGGCTGGAGGCTGTGATCAAGGCCATGAAGCAGGCGGATACCGTTGTCATCGGTTCTCCCGTCTACTGGCACAACATCTGCGGCAGCGTCCGCAACGTGCTCGACCGCTTTTACGGCAGCGTTGACAACGGCGCTCTGACAGGAAGAAGGCTGTTCTTCGTTTTTCAGGGCGGAGCGCCGGAAAAGTGGATGCTGGAAGCGGGCGAATACACCATGAAGCGATTCGCCGCTCTCTACGGTATGAGCTACGGCGGCATGGTCAGCAGCAGAGGTCAGGCAGCAAAATTATCTGAGGAGATGTAAGTTATGAAATATACATATCTCAATAACGGCGTGAAAATGCCCATGGAGGGTGTGGGAACCTTCCTTATGACCCCCGACGAGGCGGAAGCTTCCGTGCTCAGTGCCTTGCAGAGCGGCTATCGCCTGATCGACACTGCCAACGCCTATGTCAACGAAAAGGCCGTTGGCCGTGCCATGAAGAGCTCCGGCTTGCAGCGTGAGGAAATTTTCCTTGAAACGAAGCTGTGGCCCAGCTTCTATGAGCAGAGTAACGCGGTGGACAAGACCCGCAGTTTTGCAGACCGAGCTACACCCGTATAATCAGGAGCCGGATGTGATGGCTCTGTTTACGGCAGTCGGCTTTTGGCTCGACCGCTCTTTTCGGCTGATTTTTAAAGACTGTTGAGCTTTTTGGCTCTCCAATTCGGCTTTCGCAGCTGCCATGGCACTGAAAAAAGCTCCCACTCGCCGGTGGGAGCTTTTTCATTGCAATAACGGGTTCTGAGTCTGCATTGCAGGGCAGATCAAATGCTGCACACATACAAGGCGGCCTTTGCGCAGCAGCTCTTTGGGCGTATACGTTCTTCCGTCTATGACAGTTCTCCCCTTGAATTTCTTTTCAAGTCCGCAGTATCTTAGCCCTG
>CAVFCI010000003.1:0-87395 GCA_963620985.1 Hallerella sp.
GTTTTTATTTTGTCGGAAACTTCCGGTCGGGACACCGCAATAAACGTATCCGTAGGTGCATCAAAGCGCCTCTAAAAAGTAGTGAAATGGCATAAATGGGGCGGGCTTGCGCGAAAAAGATTTGTAAAAACGCACAAAACGGCAAAAAGGTGCTTGACAAATGCGCTGTATGGCGCTAATATGCCCACGTCAACAAAATGACGAAAAAATTTCGAGGAAAGGCAGAAAGCATCCATGAAGAAGCTGAGCAACAACATGATGATGATGTACATGTGCATGTGCCGCATGTGCATGCTTCGTCGCGCTCACTTCGGTCGGGAACTTTCTGGTGCCTGTTTGACGGCTTAAAGCCGTGCCTCTGAGGATAACAAACAGCGGAAGGTCGATGACCTTCCGCTGTTTTTGTTTATCCCGATCATTCATTCCGATAATTTCGCGCTGAAAGGAGATGTGCCGTATGAAATGGCCGGTAAAGCGAATGTGTCCCCGTGACACAGAGGACATTATCATTCACAAGACGACAACACATCAAAAACCTTTAAGGAGAAAATAAAAATGAAAAACTTCACTAAAATAATCGCACTTGCACTTGCAATAGTTCTCGCATTCAGCCTCGCGGCCTGCTCCAAGAGCGGCGACGGCGACAGCGACGGCGACAGCGCCTCCGTCATCAAGATCGCAGTTCCCAACGACACCACCAACGAAGCCCGCGCACTGCTCCTGCTCCAGGAGGCCGGCATCATCAAGCTCAAGGACGGCGCAGGCATCACCGCTACCAAGAACGACATCGCAGAGAATCCGTACAATGTTGAGATCGTCGAGGCCGAGGCCGCAGCGATCCCCCAGCTCCTGCCCGATGTTGACTACGCGGTCATCAACAGCAACTACGCGATAAACGCAGGCCTCAACCCCGTTAAGGACTCCCTGTTCAAGGAGGGCTCCTCCTCTGCATACAGCAACATCCTCGCAGTCAAGGAGGGCAACGAAAACACCGACGCAGTCAAGGCGCTCAAGGCCGCTCTTGAAAGCAAGCAGGTAGCAGAGTTCATCGAGGAGAAGTACGAGGGCTCCGTCGTCTCCGTGGTCGACAGCCTCACCGACGGCTACGACAGCTCCGTTGATTACGCAGCTCTTGCAGGCACCACCATTTCCGTCGCAGCCTCCGTCACCCCGCACGCCGAGATCCTTGAGATCGCAAAGGAGATCCTCGCTGCAAAGGACATCACCCTCGACATCCAGACCTACAGCGACTACGTTGTTCCCAACAATGTCGTTGAGGACGGCACCGTTCTCGCAAACTACTTCCAGCACACTCCCTACCTCGATGACTTCAACGCCGAAAACGGCACCCACATCGTCTCCGTGGCAGCTATCCACGTCGAGCCCATGGGTCTGTACGGCGGCACCCAGACCACTCTGGACGCTGTGAGCGGCAAGTAATTATCGGTTAAGTAGTTAAGGAAGAGGGAGACGCTTGTGATCGAACTTAAAAATGTAAGCAAAACCTTTGACTCCGGAACGGGAGAGGTGGACGCACTCAAAAACGTCTCCCTGAGCATTCAGGACGGCGACATATACGGCATAATCGGCATGTCCGGCGCCGGCAAGAGCACGCTGGTGCGCTGCATAAACCTGCTGGAAAAGCCGTCGAGCGGCGAGATAATCGTAAACGGCGAGCGGCTCGACACCATGACTCCGGCGCAGCTTCGCACTGCGCGGCGCAGCATAACGATGATATTCCAGCACTTCAACCTCCTGATGCAGCGCAGCTGTCTTAAAAACGTGTGCTTCCCGATGGAGCTTGCCGGAATGAAGAAGGCCGATGCCGAAAAGCGCGCCCGCGAGCTTCTGGAGCTCGTCGGCCTGCCGGATAAGGCAAACGCCTACCCCGCGCAGCTCTCCGGCGGTCAGCAGCAGCGCATAGCCATAGCCCGTGCGCTCGCAACAGACCCGAAGGTGCTGCTGTGCGACGAGGCCACAAGCGCCCTCGACCCTAAGACCACCCGCCAGATCCTTGAGCTGATAAAAGACATAAACGCAAAGCTCGGCATAACGGTCGTCATCATAACCCACCAGATGAGCGTCGTTAAGGAGGTATGCAGCCACGTTGCGATCCTCGACGACGGCGAGGTCGCGGAGGAGGGGCTCGTTGCGGCGGTGTTCGCAGCGCCCAAGTCCGCGGCAGGCCGCAGACTCGTGTTCCCGGGCGGCGTGGACGAGATGGTCTCCGACCCCAGGACCGAGCGCCGCGTGAGGCTCATCTTCCGCGACAGCCGGACGACCGCGATACCGCTCGTTGCGCGGCTTGCGTCGGAGGAGAATATCTTCTGCAACGTCATCTCCGCCTCGACGCAGAAGCTGTCCGCAGAGGTCTACGGCAGCCTGCTCATAGGCATACCCAGCGCACAGTATGAGCGCGCGCTGAAATTCATTTCATCCGTTGCAAACGTCACGGCAGAGGAGGTAGACGGCAATGTACAGTGATCTTTTTTCCGAGGCCTCGATACAGGGGTTGCTCGACATACTGCCGACCTTCCCGACCGCACTGTGGGAGACGTTTTACGTCACGGTATTCAGCACCGCGCTTTCTCTCGTCATCGGCCTGCCGCTCGGCGTTCTGCTCGTTGCCGGTGAAAAGGACGGCGTTCTGCCGCTCCCGGGCTGGCTCATGCGCCTGCTGAACGTTATAATAAACCTTCTGCGCTCGATACCCTTCCTTATACTGATGATCATGGTTCTTCCTCTCTCCCGAGCGCTCATAGGCACGGCTGTCGGCACGACGGCCACCATCGTTCCGCTTGTAGCGGCGGCCTTCCCCTTCGTGGCAAGGCTCGTCGAGAGCAGCCTGCGCGAGCTCGACGGCAACATCATCGAGGCCGCGCAGAGCATGGGCGCATCGCCCTTGCAGATAATCTGCAAGGTCATGATCCCCGAGAGCGTGCCCTCGCTTATCCAGAACATCACCATCGCCCTGACCACCATCCTCAGCTACTCGGCCATGAGCGGCATCATCGGCGGCGGCGGCCTCGGCAAGATCGCCATTGACTACGGCTATTACCGCTACAAGTACCTTATCATGGTCGTTGCGGTAATCCTGCTGATACTGCTGGTGCAGCTTTTCCAGAGCCTCGGCACATATCTGGCAAAAAAATGCGACAAACGACTGAAGTAATATATAAATAGTAAGAGCCGTACCCTCTCGGGTGCGGCTCTTACTATATAATTACGGGTGCGTATACTGCCCGTGCTTTTTCGTGCGCCCGCCGTATTGGATGGCGAACTTGGGGCAGTGGTGCAGGCATGACAGGCACATCACGCATTTATCCTTTACCCAGACGGGTCTTTTGTCCCTTATCTCAATGGCGGAAACGGGGCAGCCCCTTGCGCACAGTCCGCAGCCGATGCAGCTGCCCTCAACGGAAAGGTGCTCCGTGCGACGCATGCGCTCGTATTCAAGCGAGTGTACCGTTCGCGTAAGGCAAAGCGGCATTTTCCTCTCCATGAAATCGCCGTGCCCGCGCTGCGCTATCCTTTCAATTATCCTGTCTATCTGCGGCTCTGCGGCAGCGTTTATGCGCTGCACCTTGCTTTTATCGCTCAGATCGAAGATAGGTGTCCAGGTGTCCGGCATTTTCACGCTGAACTTCGCAGAGACGGAAAGACCATTGGCGTTCAGAATATCCTCGGCAAATCTCCCGGTCTGTCCCGGCGTCGTGCCGTAGGTCGCGGCGAACCAGAGATAATCCGGTTTTGTATGCAGCGTCAGCTTTTGCAGAAACTCCCGAACAATGATCGGCAAGCCCCAGGCGTAGGTCGGGCTGACGATCCCCACCGTTTTGTCCGCTTCATCAAAGGAAAAGCCATCACCTTTGCAGCAGTCGGTAATAGATATGGTTTTATCGCCCGTTGCGGCGGCAATGCGGTCAGCGACATATTTGCTGTTTCCTGTCGCAGAAAAATAAAATATCATCGTATACTCCCGAAAAAATTGGATTGCTGTAAAAGTTGTGTTATAATAATATGATTGAGTTGAGCAAAAAACAAGCGGCAAAATTGCATTGCTGCAAAAATTTAGACACATATCAAAATATGCAAAGGAGGACACGATGAAATACGATGCTTCAAAGCCCATGACGCGGGGCGCAAAACGGACGCTGGAGGCGCTGAGCGGGAAGCTGTTTGCCCTCCTTGCCGAAAGACCGTTTGAGGAGATAACGGTCGGCCAGCTGTGCGAGGCGGCGCAGTACCCCCGCGCGACCTTCTACAACTATTTTGACGACAAATACGATCTGCTCAATTACTGCTGGCTCTCGATTGCCGAGAGGATCGGCCTTTCCGAATATCACCACGCGGCGGAAAACGAAATGCTGTACGTCTATTTCGACCGCATCTTTGATTTCACGAGGGAAAACGCCGAGACGATACGGCAGGTGCTCATCCATAACGGCGAGCTCGGCTATATGCTCTCGAGCCTGCGCAATTTTCTGGGCGGACAGATGCGCCGGATATTCAGGGACTGCCCCGAGGCCGAGGAAAAGGACATACCCAACGAGCTCCTTGCCGACCATTACAGCAGCACGCTGTTTCTTGTGTGGCAGTGGATAGTGCTAAGGGAAAGGGGGTGCTCAAAGGAGCAGGCGCACGGCTATCTGAAGTTGCTCATAAATTAAGGCAAAACGGCTCGAACGTCTGATTTTAAGACTGACAGCTGATATTGCCCATGTTAAAGAAAGTTATTTTAGTGTAAGTTTAGTTTGACTACAAGTCGATGTAAGGGTGGTAAAATGAAGAATACGTTCAAAATATTCTTTTCCGACATCAAGAGCCTTTCGAGGCACTTCTTTGCGATCGCCGTCGTTATCGCCATAACGATCCTGCCTGCGCTGTATGCATGGGTCAACATCTACGCAAACTCCGATCCCTACGGAAACACGGGCAACATAAGTATTGCCGTGGCCTCCGACGATAAGGGCTACGAGGGCGAGAACAAGGGTGAGTCGATACTCGAGGGTCTGAAGGACAACACGTCGATAAACTGGGTGTTTACCGGCAGCACCGATAAGGCCAAGAAGGGTGTTGACAGCGGCAAGTACTACGCCGCGATACTCATCGGCGAGAATTTCAGCCGCAACATGTACGATCTGAAAAGTGCGCTCACCGACGATGAGAGCACCATTACATACTATGTGAACGCAAAAACCAACGCCATCGCGACCAAGATCACCGACACCGCAGCGGAGACGGTCAAGCACAATATTCAGGTCGAGTACCTGAAGGTGCTGTTCCAGACCGTTTTCACCACGGGTCAGGAGATAAGCGAGGACATAGACGAGGAGCAGGCGGTCAACGCCGTCATCTCGCAGCTGACCGACCTCAGCAGCAGCCTGCGGCAGTACAGCGCGTCGATAGGCCGCTTTGTGGATAACAGCTCGTCGATATCCTATGTCCTGTCCGGCATCGGAAGCTCCTCGGCAAACCTCTCCTCGGCACTGTCCAACTCTCAGGCGACGCTCAACTCAGCCACGGCTGCCGTCACCAATGCGCAGACGGCGATAGACCAGCTGGCCGAGGGCGTGGACGGCAAGCTCGCCGAGCTTGAAAGCGACCTTGACGAGCTGACGGAGGCATTGAACAAGCTCGCCTCCAGCGAGGTCGTAAACGGAACGATAGAGCTGCACAATCAGATGGTCGATAACGCAAAGAACGCCGCGGCCAAGCTGCAGACGCATCTTGAGACACTGCGCTCGCTGCTGCCGGAAAACAGCGCCCTGAGCGGCACCTCCTATGTCGCAAACACCCTCGACGCGCTCATCGAGCGCACAAAGCAGATGCAGACCCAGCTTGAGCTGCTGCGCGACGACGCAAGCTTTGCAGAGGACGCGGCAAGAATAACGGGCGCCTGCGCGGACACCGTTTCGCTCATGCGCTCGATGATAACAAACGAGCTCAAGACCGGCATAGACCTCATGCTCTCGAACCTTTCGAGCACCATGAACATGATGGGACCGCTGATAAACAGCCTCGGCATCACGCTTGACGATATCGCGCCCGTGATAAACTCGGCGGGCGATACGCTCCAGTATGTATCCTCGTCCATGACGCGGCTGCAATCGCTCATGGAGCGTGTTGCCGACTCCTGCGACGAGCTGCTTCAGAAGATAAACGAGGGCACAGCCGACGAGAGGCTGCAAACGCTCATAACCGTGCTCAACGGCAACGCCGAAAAATACGCGGAGTTCCTGTCCTCGCCCGTCGGCGTGACGGAGGAGACGATATATCCCACCGCAAGCTACGGCGATGCCATGACCCCGTTCTACTCGGTGCTGGCCATCTGGGTCGGCGGCGTTATCCTCGTGGCCATACTCAAGGCCGAGGCCGAGCCCAAGGGACTGCGCAATGTCACCGAGGGGCAGAAGTACTGGGGCAAGTTCCTGCTGTTCTTCTTCCTCGGACAGGCTCAGGCGGCGGTCATCGTGCTGGGCGATATCTACATCCTCAACTGTCAGGTGGAAAACCCGTGGCTGTTCTGGGCGGCAGCGGCAGTGACGAGCTTCGTGTTCGTTTCGCTCATCTATTCGCTGGCACTGGCCTTCGGCGATATCGGCAAGGCCATCGTCGTCGTCATCATGGTCGTGCAGATAGCAGGCTCCTCGGGCTCGTACCCGATAGAGATCCTGCCGGATATATTCAGCAAGATATATCTGTTCTTCCCCTTCCCGTATGCGATAAACGCGATGCGCGAGGCGATATTCGGCATGTACCACTGGGATTACTTCATCTATCTCGGCGAGCTTCTCATCTTCGCCGTGGCGGGCATTGCCATCGGCCTTGTGGCCCGCAGGCCCTTTGTTAAAATGAACCGTTTCGTCGAGGACGAAATGGAGAAATCGGGGGTGCTGTGATATGGCAAAGAAGCTGAATGTCCGCGTCCGCGAAAGCAGCACCGACGTGCTTTACGGCAAGCTGCTGATGTATGCCGAGCAGGTGCATCAGAACAACAAGCGCCGCATAAAAAACGGGCTTATAAGCCTTATCATCATTCCGATAGTTCTCATTGCGATACTGGCTCTGACCGACAGCTCACGCATAGTGTTCCTTATAATATGGATAGCCTGCATGTTCGTCGTTGCGGCCTTCCTGCTGTTTGTCGCCTACTCCGACTGGACGCTGCAGGCCACGATAAACGAGCTGTCGCGTGATGAGCTCGGCGAGCTCGACAGCCTTATAAGCGTAAAGCCGCCGCGCCGCGGCCTGAAGCTGCTGCAAAAGCTTGAAGAGGAGGTGACGAAGTGAAAAATATCTTCACAATATGCCGCAACGACCTGCGCAGGATATCCTCGAGCGTCGTCGCCATCGTCATCATTCTCGGCCTTGCCGCAGTGCCCTGCCTTTACGCATGGTTCAACATTTTCTCGAACTGGGATCCCTACGGCACGGATGCCACCTCGCGCATCAAGGTCGCCGTCGCCTCCGAGGATGCCGGCGCAAGCGTGCTGGGTCTGAAGATAAACATCGGCGATCAGGTCATATCCGCGCTGGAGGCAAACGATGTCATCGGCTGGCAGTTTGTCGATACCAAGCAGGATGCCCTCGACCTTGTATACAGCGGCGACTGCTACGCGGCGCTCGTCGTGCCCGAGGATTTCACCACCGATGTCACCAGCTTTTTAAGCGGCGACATTACCAATCCCGAGATAATCTTCTACCAGAACGATAAGAAAAACGCCATCGCGCCCAAGATAACCGGCAAGGCAAAGACCGCCGTTCAGGAGCAGGTCAACGCGACCTTCGTGCAGACGATATCCGACGATATCGCCTCGCTGATCTCCGTTGCCAACGCAAACGGCGTGACCGCCGAGAGCCTTCTGAACGATCTGAGCTCCGATATAAGCGATCTGAGCCTCAAGCTTTCCGACTGCTGCGCGGCTCTGAGCGCCGCAAACGGTCTGACAAACTCGGCGCGCAACCTCATAAGCGTTGCGGTCAACCTCTGCAACAACACCTCGGCCACGCTCGACCAGTCCAAGGAGCTTTTAAACAAGGTCAGCGACGACACCGCGACGATAGACAGCCGCATCGACACCACCGTGCAGAGCGTGACCACCGCCCTTGCGCAGGCCGACTCGAACCTCGCCGCTATCCAGACCAGCCTTGAGGATGCGTTTTCCGACATAAACCGCTATAACGAATATGTTTCCACCGGCCTCGCCGCCGACGTTGCGATGCTCGACGCACTGAGCACCAACTGCTCGGATATGGCGCAGTCGTTTACCTCCATTGGCTTTGATGCCGCTGCGGCGCAGATGTCGGAGCTGGCATCAAAGCTCAAGAGCCTGAGCGCAGCCCTCGGCTCCCTGCAAACCGCGACCGACGAAAGCTGGGCGGATGTGCTCGCGCAGCAGGAGTCGATAATAGGCTCGATCACCTCCGCACGCGAGACGATAAGCAGCCTCTCGGCCACAGTCAGCAGCGATCTCGGACCTAAGCTGCACGCGGCGCTGAACAATGCGCAGGGCGCATCGAGCACCGTCAGCTCCGTGCTCGGCAGGCTCCAGAGCTCGACGAGCGCACTGAGCGGAACGCTCAACACCTACCTCGGCTCTATAGGCACGATGCAGTCCGGCTTTGCCGACACGCAGAAGGCCATAGAGGGCGCACAGGCAGAGCTCAAGGTCATATCCGAGTTCGTCTCGGCGCTTGCCGGCAGCAAGCTGCTTGCCGAGGTATCGGATACGCTTGAAAACAACGGCGACCTCGTCGGCGGATATCTCGCCTCGCCCATCAGCATGGACACCGTAATAAAGTACGAGATCGAGACCTACGGCTCGGCAATGGCTCCGTTCTACACGGTGCTGGCGCAGTGGGTCGGCGCACTGCTCAACGCGGTGTTCCTCAAGGTCAGGCTCCGCAAGGAGGATGAGCCGGCAAACCTCCGCCTGCACGAGAGATTTTTCGGACGCTACGGTCTGTTCTTCCTCGTCGCGGTTGGTCAGGCGCTCATCGTTTCGCTGGGCGATCTGTACTATGTCCAGATCCAGTGCCTGTACCCGTGGCGCTTTGTGCTCGCCGCGGTCGTCACCGGCATCAGCTTCTCGCTTTTAAACTACGCGCTTGTTTTCGCGCTCGACAATATCGGTATGGCGATCTCGGTTATCGTCATGGTCATCCAGGTCGGCGGCTCGGGCGGCACCTACCCCGTGGAGGTACTGCCGGATATATTCCAGAAGCTGTACGACTTCATGCCCTTCAAATACGCTATGAACGCTATGCGTGAGACCATCGGAGGGATGTACGGCAATGCCTATCTGTTCAATATCGAGGTCCTTGCGGGAATCGCAGTAGGCTCGATAATAATGGGACTTGCCCTGTACTACCCCTGCCTTGGCCTGAACCGCTTAATTGAAACAAGTAAAAGAAGGAGCGAGATTATGCTATGATCATTGATTTCAAGGCACATGTCATGCCGGGCATGGACAAAACCTGCAAAAGCAGGATCGACACCATTCGCCGCCTTATGGCGGCGAAGGATGCCGGTGTCGATGTGATCGTCGCCGCACCCGTTTACGATCCCGACGAGTGCAGCGTCGAGGACTTTCTCGACCGCCGCCGCCAGTCCGAGGATATCCTCGGCAGCCTCATGAACGATGAGCTGCCCGAGGTGCTGCCCGCTGCGGTGGTGAAGTTCAGCGAAAGACTTCTGGATGAGGAGGAGCTTCCGAAGCTCTGCTTCGGCGATAGGTGCTTCCTGCTGAACATGGAGGGCGTTGAGTGGAACGACACGACCGAGGCAGTGCTGCGCAGGCTGTCCGGCAAGCTCGGCATGAACGTCATCCTCACCGACGCGGGGGAGGACGTGCTCAAAAACCACGAGAAGCTTCAGCAGCTCGGCGTTCACCTCATGCTCGACCTCGACGAGATCCACCACAAGAAGCAGATACGCGCCTACCTACCGCTCATCGGCAGCGGCCTTGTCTGCGCCCTTTGCAGCGACTGGGCATCAGAAGCGCCCTACCGCTTCCTGCGCAAGACCATAAGACGCATGGACGAGGCCTTTGACACCGTTATGGCCGCCTCCGCGCACCTGCTGGGCAAATGAGACCCACGGAAAAATAGAGAAGAATGCTTACCCCCGACCGCTTTTGCACGTCGGGGGTAAAAAATATGTTGACTCTACAATAGATGTAGAGTTTAATATAACTGCCTGTAAGGAGTGATACCATGGAACGCAATCTGACTACGGGCAGCGTTTTTAAAAACATCGTCATTTTCTCGCTGCCGTACTTTTTATCATATTTTCTGCAAACGCTCTACGGTCTGGCAGACCTCTTCATAATCGGCCAGTACGAGGGCGTTGCCTCGACGACGGCGGTGTCTATCGGCAGTCAGGTCATGCATATGCTGACTGTTATGATAGTCGGCCTTGCCATGGGCACGACGGTGTCGATAGGCCGCGCGGTCGGAGCGGGCGATAAAAAGCGCGTCTCGGCCTGCGTGGGCAACACCGTGACGCTGTTCATGCTCGTGTCGCTCGCCATGACTGCGGTGCTCATACTGCTCGTGCGCCCGATAGTCTCGGTCATGTCAACGCCCGAGGAGGCTGTGGAGGGCACGGTGAGCTACCTTGTCATCTGCTTTGCCGGCATCCCGCTCATCACGGCCTACAACATCATAAGCAGCATCTTCCGCGGCATGGGCGACAGCAAGAGCCCCATGTATTTCATCGCTGTGGCCTGCGCCGCGAACATAGCGCTCGACTATCTGTTCATGGGCGCGATGAGCCTCGGCCCTGCCGGAGCTGCGCTCGGCACGACGCTTGCGCAGGCGGTGAGCGTTTTGACCGCGCTTATTGCAATACGCCGCCGCAGCAGCATATCGCTTTCAAAAAGCGACCTGCGCCCGCAAAGCGGAGTTATGAGCCAGATACTTTCCATCGGCGTGCCCGTCGCGCTTCAGGACGGGCTTATCCAGATCGCCTTCATCCTCATAACCGTTATCGCAAACCGGCGCGGCCTCACCGATGCCGCCGCAGTCGGCATAGTCGAAAAATTCATAAGCTTCGTGTTCCTCGTGCCCTCGTCGATGCTCTCGACGGTGTCGGCGCTCGGTGCGCAGAACCTCGGCGCGGGCAAGCCCGAGCGGGCAAGGCAGACGCTGTGGTATTCCATTGCCATCGCAGCCGGCTTCGGCGTGCTCGTGAGCGTGCTCATCCAGTTTATCGCCGAGCCCGTCGTCGGCCTGTTCACGCACGACGAGGCCGTCATCACGGCGGGAGGCCCCTACCTGCGCGGCTATATCTTCGACTGCCTCTTTGCCGGAGTGCACTTCTGCTTCAGCGGCTATTTCTGCGCATGCGGCAGGTCGATGATCTCGTTTATCCACAACATATCGGGCGTTACGCTCGTGCGAGTGCCGGGCGCGTACTTCATGTCGAAAATGTTTCCCGCGACGCTGCTGCCCATGGGACTTGCGACGGCGGCAGGCTCTGTTTTGCAGGTGCTTATCTGCATCGCCGCCTACAGGATAATACGCCGCAGGGAGGTGCGGGAGCTTGGATAAGGACGAGCTTTTTTCAATCGGCGAGACGGCGCGTATGTTCGGCCTGAGCGTCGGTACGCTGCGCCACTACGAGGCGCTCGGGCTCGTGAGCCCCGAGTACGTCGATCCCGGCACCGGCTACCGCTATTACAGCGTGCGGCAGTTTGAACCCCTGAACACCGTAAGATACCTGCGCATGCTGGACATGCCGCTGCCCGAGATCGGCGATTTTCTCAAAAACCGCGATGTCGGCAACATCGAACAGAAGCTTCTGCACCAGAAGGCGGAGATCGAAAAGAAGCAGCGCGAGCTGCGGATAATCGGGCGCAGGATAGACAAGCGCCTGAGCATGCTCGCCGACGCAAAAAGCGCACCGCTCGACCTCATAGAAGAAAAAACGCTGCCGCCCTGCCGCCTTGTGTGGGTCGAAAAGCCGCTGGAGCTGGACAACGCGCTGAACATGGAGCTGCCCATACGCAGGCTCGACGGCAGCCGCCGCGACACCGCCGTGTTCCTCGGCAAGGTCGGCGTCGGAATATCGAAGGAAAACCTACTGGGCGAACGCTACGACAAATACGACTGCATTTTCCTCATCCTCGACGAGGACGAGGCCGGAGACGGGGCTCGTGAGCTGCCGGAGACGCGCTGCGTAACGCTCCGCTACTGCGGGAGCCACCGCGAGGCCGCCGCGCAGTATGAAAGGCTCGCGCTTTATATGCGCTCGCACGGCCTTGCTCCCGCCGGCTTTTCCCGCGAGGTCACGATGATAGACTACGGTGTGACGAGCGACCCGGAGCAGTTCGTAACGCAGATAAGCATACCCGTAGAATAGAAAAAGCCCGCGTCAGACGACGCGGGCTTAAGCTTTGTAATATCAAAGTAATATCAAATTACTTGATGCCGTACTTCTTGTTGAACTTATCAACACGGCCACTGGTATCGACCAGCTTCTGCTTGCCGGTGTAGAAGGGGTGGCACTTCGAGCAGATCTCGACGCTGATGTTGGGGCGGGTCGAGCCGGTCTCGATAGTTGCGCCGCAGGCGCACTTTATAACGGTGGGCTGATAGTTAGGATGGATTCCTGCCTTCATTGTTCATATCTCCTCGTCATAGGCTGTCTTGAGCACGCGGAGCGCATGGTTACAAGACGCAAAGCTAATTTTAGCACAGGCAATATCCGATTGCAAGAGTTTTTTTACAGCGTGTTAAAAAACGCCACATTTTTTGTGAAGCGCACGCTTCACAAAAAATCTCGCTGCGGCGCTGACAGGCGGCAGTGTTCAGCTTCCGTCAGCTTCCTCAGAAGCATAGGTTTTGTGACGGTCTGCATTTTATGTTTACGCTTTCCCCTGAGTAGAGGAAGTACAGCACGCACTCACGCACGGGAAGGCCGGTCATGCGTTCGGCGGCCCATGCGTAGGCCTTGAGCTGGCTCTCGTAGCTTTTTGCACGCTCGAGCGCCTCCTCGCCGCGCACGCGGTCGGTCTTGTAGTCGATGATCGTTATCTCGCCTCGCTCGACTATCATGCAGTCGATAACGCCCTGAAGCAGCACACTCTCGCCCTCGCCGCCGGAAAAGAAGCTCTCCGCCGGACACAGGAGCGAAAATTTGAACTCGCGCCGGAGCTTATCGGCGTTTAATATCCTCTGTCCCAGAGGCGAGGCGAACAGGCGCAGGATGCACTGCGTATCGACGGCCTCGGCCTGACGGGGGCTCAAAAAGCGCTCCGACACGAGCCGCCGCAGCTCGCCCTGTACAGCCTCCTCGGAGCCGGTTTCTGCATAGTCGATGTATTGCAGCAGCGTGTGCGCCGCAGAGCCGCGCTGCGTGGGGCTGAGCGCCTGCTCCTGCCCGAGCCTCGGCGTGCGGAAGCGCGGCTTAAGCCTCGGCGCAAGGCTCGCGGCCTCTCCGTCGGGCTCCTCCAGATGCTTGAGCTCCGTCGCCGTGACCTTCGAGGGCAGCCGTGCCGCAGCCTCGTGCGGATAGGAAAACGCAAGATTCTGCCGCAGCCTTTCGACGGCCTGCGCGTCCGCAGCGGGTCTTTCGGGAGCGGTCTCATGCTCCTGCACAGCCGCGGCCTCCTCCGCCAAAACGGTCGTCAGGCGGAGCTTATCCTCGCCGAGGCAAAGCTGCGCGCAGATCATCCAGTCGGACATGGACTGCATCGACATGAGCAGCTCCGGCGACATGGGCACGGTGCATTGCGGTCTCAGCTTGTCGATATGCTTGTCGGGCTCCTTGACCGCCGCCGTGACGATGAGCCGCTCCCGCGCACGGGTGAGCGCAACGTACAGCAGGCGCATTTCCTCCGACAGCAGCTCGCGCTTTAAGCGCTGCTTTATCGCGTTTCGCGCAAGGCCGGGGTATTCGAGCCTGCGCCGCAGGTCGCAGACCTTGGGGCCGAGGCCGAGCTCGGGGTGGATGAGCACCGTCGCCTTCAGGTCTGCCGTGTTGAACCTGCGCGAGGTATCACACAGGAACACGACAGGAAACTCCAGACCCTTGGACTTGTGGATGGTCATTATCTTCACTGCGCCCTCGGATGACGCAGCGCCCATATCGCCGCCGCGCTCTGCAAGCTGCCTGAGCCACAGGCAGAAGCGGTGCAGCCCGTGAAAGCCTCCGGCGGCAAAGCGCTTTGCAAGCTCCGGCATCATGCGGAGGTTCGCGCACCTCTGCGGTGCGTCCTGCATCGCGGCGCACAGCGCCATGAGATCGAGCTCGTTGTAAATAAACAGCAGCAGCTCGTCCACCGGCGTATCGGCTGCGCGTGAGCGCAGCCTGTCCAGCGTTTCGAGAAAGTGCGCGCACTTTTCGTTCGTCTCCGCGGCCTTTCTGAGCGCCGTGTAAAAATTGCTGTCGCGGTCGCACAGGCGTATCTCCGTCAGCTCGTCGGCGGAAAAGCCGAAGGCGCTCGAGCGCAGAACGGCGATGAGCGCAACGTCCTGATGCGGATTGTCGATTATGGCAAGCAGGCTCATGAGCGAGGCTATCTCCGTCGAGCCGAAGAAGCTCCCGCCCTGACCGGCGGCGACGGGTATGCCGCGCAGTATGAGCTCGCGGCGGTATACCTCGCCCACGGAGTTTGCCGAGCGCATCAGAAGCGCAATGTCACCGTAGCCGAGGGCGCGGCCGGATACCGTCATGCCCGAGCGCATGAGCTCAAGTATCCTCTCCGCGACGACGGCGGCCTCCTTCTCGGTCTTATCTCGCAGATCGTCATCATCGCTCTTCGTGTCGATAAGTATCAGCTCGGGAGCTGCTCCCGCGTCGGAATACACGCCGCCGCAGCGCAGCCGCGCATTCTCGTCGTAATCGACCTCGCCGAGCTTTTTGGACATGCAGGCGGAAAAAACGCCGTTTATGCCGTCAATGACCTCCTGCCGCGAGCGGAAGTTTTCCTGAAGCATGATCTTGGCAGGCTCGCTGTCCCGCGCCTGCGCCAAAAACGCATAGCGCTCGTATTTTTCGGTGAATATGAGGGGATCGGCAAGGCGGAAGCGATAGATCGACTGCTTCACGTCGCCGACCATGAACAGGTTTTCGCCGTTTTTCGACAGGGCGCGGAAGATATCGTCCTGCACGCGGTTCACATCCTGATACTCGTCCACCATTATCTCGCAGAAGCGCTGCGAGGTCTCGCATGCAAGCTCGGTGGGACTGCCGTCCTCGTTTGTCAGGAGCTGCGCGGTCAGGTGCTCGAGGTCTGCAAAATCGACCTCGGCGCGGCGGCGCTTTTCGGCGGCATACACCCTGTCAAAGCGCAGCGTCAGCTCTATGAGCGCCCGCATGCGGGGCGCTGTGCTGCGCATACCGGCAAGAAGCTCCTCGCTGCTTTCCGAGAGCAGCTTTGCGTATTTATCGCTGCTTTTCTTGCATAGGTCGCGCACGTCCTTCGTGCCTTTCCGAAGCGCCTCGTCGTGCGGCTTCGTGACCGCTCCGACCCTCGGATAGCTTATCGGCAGAGCCTGACGCGCCCTGTCCCAGCCAAGGGAGCAGGCGCGTACAAGCTCACGCAGGGAAAGCGCCGTTTCCTCAAAGCTCGAAGCGTATTTTTCCGCAACGGCGGGGTCTTCCGCCGCAAGGCGGCACACCTCGTCCATCCGCTGAGCCCAGAACAGCGCGTCGTCCTGCACGTTTTTAAGTATCTCCGCGCCCCAGACGGTGCTTCCGGCATCCTCTCCCGCAGGCTCGAGCGTGTCCAGCTGCCGCCGCAGCCAGAGCTCGGGTCTTGCGTGGCTCTGCGTCTTGCGATGCAGCGTGAGCACCGTTTCGGCAAGCTT
This sequence comes from Hallerella sp., assembly GCA_963620985.1. Classification (GTDB taxonomy): domain Bacteria; phylum Bacillota; class Clostridia; order Oscillospirales; family Oscillospiraceae; genus F23-B02. The sequence continues at coordinate 15,820 of CAVFCI010000003.1, forward strand.
GCTGTCGTCGCGCCGCCCCATGCAGAGGCTGTCGGTCAGAAGCAAAAAGCTCTCCTCGCCCTCCTCGTAGCAGTCGTCGAGCAAGCGCTGGATAACGCGCTGCTTTATGGCCTCGGCTCTGTCCTCCTCGATGACCCGAAACTCAGGCGAGAGCTGCGCCGCGTGGCAGTTCTCGCGCAGGAAGCTCTGGCAGAAGGAGTCGATCGTTCCGATCTGCGCCTTGGCGCAAAGTGCGCTCTGGCGGCGCAGGCGGCTGTTTTCGGGATCCGCTGCAAGGCGCTCGGATATCTCGTCAAGTATGCGGCCTCTCAGCTCCGCCGCGGCTGCCTTGGTGAAGGTTATGACCAGAAACGAGTCTATATCCGCGTCATGCTCTATGCGCCGCAGCAGGCGCTCGGTCAGAACTCTCGTCTTTCCGCTTCCCGCCGCCGCCGAGACGAGCACGGCGCGTCCCGATTCCTCTATCGCGGCCTTCTGCGCGCTTGTCGGCTCAAAGCCCGCCATCTGTCTCGCCTCCCTCCAATACGTTCCACACCTTCGTGGCCTTCAGGTGCGGTGTTGCTCTCATGCTCTCGCCGTTTTCGCCGTCGCGGAAGCGGCAGGCGTCGAAATAATCGCAGTTTATGCAGGCGGTCTCCTGCTGACCGGCATAATAGGGGTCTGCCGCTATGCTGCCGCGGCGAAGCTCCGCCGCCATATCGCACAGCGTTTTGCCGATGTGCTTTGCCAGCGTGCCGAAGCGCTCTGCCGAGGCGAGCGCGTCGCAGGGCTCGCCCTTGCTGCTGAACTTAATAGGTATATACTTTCGTGCGTCCTCGTGCTCCATCGCCGCGAGCAGCTCCGGCTCGTTGAGGATGAGCCCGCTGCGCATCAGCTTGCTGCCGCGCTTTTTTTCAAGCTCCTCGTTGCTTATGTCGGAGTCTGCAAGAACGGACTCATCCCGCGCCGGAACATACAGCACTCCGGCCGGAACGACCTCCCTGCCGTACAGCGCCTGACCGTTTTTGCCCAGCGAGAACAGGTACAGCAGCATTTGCAGGTTCAGGCCGTACAGCACGTCCGAGAGCTCGAATTTCTTGTTGCCGGTCTTGTAATCGACGACGCGAAGATAGAGCTTACCGTCGTGCAGCCAGCCGTCAACGCGGTCGGCGATGCCGGTCAGGACGAGCCTGTCCTCCCCGTCGCCGAGCTCCAGCGGCTCAAGCTCCGGCGTTTTTGAGAAGTCGAGCTCGAACGACAGCGGCGTAAAATCGCTGCGGCGCAGCTCGTCGGCAAGATCGAGCACTATCTGCCGCGCCTGAGCCGTGAGGCGGCGGAAGAGATATACAAAGCGCTTGCTTTTATCGCGGAAATCGTTGAGCTCGCGCTTTATGTATTCGGAAACGTATTTATCGCACAGCGCGGCGACAGTCTCGTCGGAGACGCTTTTATAGCCGCCCATGGCCGAGACCTCGCGTGTTACCTGCTCCAGGATGCGGTGCATGAACTTGCCCGTTTCGGGCGCGGTGAAGCCCGCCGGCTCACGCGGCTTGGCGCGGAGCGCGTACTGCATGAAGTAGGAAAAGCGGCAGGCTGCAAACCTGTCTATCCTCGATGCGGAAAGGTGCAGCTTATCGCCGTACAGCGCCCTGACGGATCTGCGCGACAGACTGCCTCTGCTGCGGTTTGCCGCGTTTTCAAGGCTCTTGAGCTTTTCCGGCTCGCACTCTGCGAAGAACTCCGCCGCGCCTGAGGCGATGCTGCTGCCGCCGTGAAGCGACTGCGCGGCAAGCTCCAGCGCCGGAGCGCGGGCATTGAGCCGCACGCTGTCAAGGTCAAGCTCCTGCACGTCTATATCGAATATGGCCCGCGCCCTGTTGACGACGAAGGCCGGACGCTGCGCAGCGCCGCCGACGTCGGAGGCGCAGTAGGAGAACGTAAGGCTCTCCGACGGCAGGGTCAGGCAGCTGTACACCACCGAAAACGCACGCCACAGCTCGCTGTCGCCCGCGCCGCCGAGGTCGATATCCATTTCCAGCAGCCGCCGTCTCTCGTCGGAGGAGAAAACGCCCGTGTCCGTCTCCGTGCCCGGGATGCGCTCGTCGCTTGCGCCGAGAACGATCAGATGCTTTATGTTGCGCCGCCTCATGCGATCCATTTCGCCGGCTGTCACGCAGTCGAGCGAGACGGGGATCGTGCCTATATCGTAGCGCGAGAGCATCAGCGAGAAAAGGCGGCCAAAATACTCCGCGTCAGCCGGAGTCTCGCCGAGCACCGCCGCGCACTGCTCGAGCGCCGTGACCGTTATGTCCCAGAGCTGGGCGCACTCCTTCGCGTCGGCTGCGCGTCCCTCGGCCTCGAGCTCCTCCGAGCGCGTCTGCAATTTCTCGGCAAGATGCAGCTCCTCAAGAAGCCCCGCGAGCGCCTGCGCCTGTCCGTATGCGTCGGCAGCCTCCGAGCTGCGCCGTGCAAAGCGCAGCAGCGGAGCTCTCACCGTTTCGCGCAGCAGCGCTATATGCTCAAGCCGCTTTGACGCGGCCTCGTCGAGCTCCCTGCCGTAGCCGTCGGGGTGCATGCCCCAGGGCTCCTCCCGCGTCCACGCCGAGCCGTGCAGCTGCCATGTGAAAACGTAGTTTTCCAGCTCGTCGCACTCGTCGGTATCGAGCCCGCCGAAGCCTGTGCGCAGGTACTCGAACACGTCGTCGGCCTCCCAGCCGCCGAGGACGATCTCGTAGGCAGCCGAGATCAGCGCGGGCAGGGGCTTTGAGAGCATATCGGTCTTACGCGCAGTGTAGACCGGAACGCCGTAGCGCGAAAACGCCGACTCCAGCAGCAGGCGGTAGTCGTCAAAGCCCTTGGCGCACACGGCGATATCCCGCCAGCGGCAGCCGGTATCGCGCACAAGGCGCAGCGCCTCGGATGCGGCAAGCTCGCACTCGGCGTTCATGTCGGGCGTTCTTATTATCCTGATGCAGCCGCCGCAGTCGGTCTTTTCGACGGCGCGGCAGCTGAACATATTTTCCGAAAAGTCGGCCAGAGGACGGAGCTTGGAGCTCTCGCCCGTCCGGCGCTCTGTGCTGACCTCGATGCCGTTATCGGCGGCAAAGCGCCTCAGCGCCGAGGCCGTTATCCTGCCGAGGGTGAACACCTCGCTGCCGCCGTCGAGGCTGTCGCAGCTCAGGCACACGCACAGCTGCACGCCGCGCAGCAGCAGCGCCTCAAGCACGCGCCGCTCCTGCACGGTGAAGTCGGTGAAGCCGTCAACGAAAACGCAGGTGTCCGCGCCGAGCGAGGAGCGCTCTATCTGCTGCGCAAGCACGCTCAGCCGGTCGGCAGGGTCGGCTTTGCCGTTTGCGACAACGCCGTCGTAGGCCTCCAGAATGAGCGCAAGGTCGTGCAGCTTATCGCCCAGCGCACCCTCGCAGCCCTCAGCCGCAGCGAGCAGCTGTGCGCTTGTTATGCACGCGCTTTTGAACTCGTCAACAGCGCCCAGCAGCATCGTCTGGAGCTCCGCCCTGTGCCGCGCCGCGCCGTAGACCCGCAGCCGCGAGTACAGTGCGCCCGCCGCAAGCGCCATGCACAGCAGCCTGCCGCCCTTGTCGAGATACTCCGCCGCCGCACCGCCGCACTCGGCGCTGACCTCACGCGCAAGACCCGTGAACGACAGCACCTCCGCGTACAGCGACAGCCCGTCGCCGCACACCGCGCACAGCTCGCGCTCGGCCTCGTGGCTGTACTGCTCGGGGACGAGCAGAATGTATCGACTGCCGCTGTCCGCGCCGCGCCGGATCTCGTCCATGATCGCCGCGCTCTTGCCCGTGCCCGCCGCACCGTAGATCATTCTCAGCATCCTACCACCGCCTTGTTTCATTGTTTCGTATCCTTGATGTCTTTGATTATACCAACTCCCCCGCCTCCCCTGCAAGTTTTTTTGGAGGCGCTTTGACGCAGCTACGGATACGGTGATTGCGGTGTCCCGACCGGAAACACTGGTATAAACTACAGCGTTTCGCCTCCCGCGAGTGCAGGGCAAGCTTTGCCCGCACCGAAATCGGCGCACCAAGCCTTCCCCTTGCGGAGCTTGAGGGGAAGGTGTCGGCGATAGCCGACGGATGAGGTGTTTATCAAATCATTTGCCGTCAGGCAAACACATATTTATATAAAACGTCTTAATTCGGCAGGAAAAAATGAGAGCACAGATTTTAAGGTCTGCGCTCTCGTTTTGCGTCCGATATTAAATTTAGTTCAAACGTGACGGAAATTTAAAATGAAGCGTTGATTTTAGCTGCGTCATAAAACCGCCACAGGGGTGCCATGACAAGGTTGCGGCTTGCGCCGCGATTTCATAACACCTCATCCGTCAGCCTTACGGCTGACACCTTCCCCTCGAATCGTAAGGGGAAGGCTTGAGACTGGCGCAATTTTTAAGATGCTGCAACAACATTACTCCGCACCTGCGGGACGCGAAACGCTGTAGTTTATACCAGCCTTTCCGGTCGGGACACCGCAATCAGCGTATAGGTGCAGACTGAATGCGCCAGTGAAAAAATCAAAGCGCCTCCAAAAGGAAAAACAGGGCGCTGACGGCGGCGGCGAGGTAGTACGGCAGGCATATTGCCGAGCCTGCCGCGGCTGATACGAGCGACAGCAGGAACGGGCTCAAAAACTGCGACAGATACAGCGCTGCGGAGATCATCGGCATGACCGTGGTCGCGGCGGCCTTGCCCTCGTTTGCCGAGGCCGACGAGATAATGTACGGCACACCCACGCCGTTGGCAAAGCCGATGAGCGCCGAGCCCGCGAGCGTTCCGCCCCAGCCTCCGACGAAGGCCAGCAGGCAGTAGCCGCAGAGAAACAGCGCCGGTGCGACGAGCCGTGCGTACCTGCCGCTGACGCGCTTGACCCACACGAAGGCCAGCCCGCCGCCGAACGCGACAAGGTCGCAGCCTGCCATGATCACCGCGCACAGGCTCATTGGTATGATGCCCTCGGCAGCGGTCACTATGGCGAAGTTGGCGGGGTAGATGAAAAACGCCGTCATCAGCAGGAACATGCACACGATGTGCCTCCGATTCCTGCGCCAGACCCCGCGCATGCTCGTGCCGCCGCACTCCTGCGCACCCTCGCGGATGCGGTCATCGGGCATGAAGGCGAGGCAGAGCACGATGCTTATCAGTCCCATGAGGTACACCGCAAAGCTCAGCCGCCAGCTCACGTTTGCCAGCATTCCGGCCAGCAGCGTTGCGACCACGCCGCCGAGCTGGTTTGCCGCCGAGGACAGACCCATGAGCCGCTCGCGCTTTTCCGGCGGGAAGTAGTAGCTCAGAAGCCCCGTGGACAGCGGCATGATCATGCCCACGCCCACGCCCACGAGCGCACGCATGGCGAGCACCGCGCCGATCGAATCGAACAGCCCTGCCGCCGCGCCGCCGGCAGTGTACAGCACAAGGCCGAGCATGGTCAGCGTCCGCGCACCGAAGCGTGCGCTCAGACGGTTGAAAAACATGTTCGTTATCACGATAAACAGCGCAGGCATGCTGACGATCAGCTGCACCTCGAGTTTGCTCGCGTCGGAAAAGTGCTCGCGTATGGCCTCCAGCGCCGGTGCGACCGCTGCTCCGGCCATGACCGTCAGCAGCGACAGCGACAGTATGCTCGCAGCCAGCGGCCTGAGCTTTGTTTTCTTGTTTTCCATATTATGCTCCTTTTTTGCAGCGCATTGACGCACCTACAGATACGCATGTTGCGTCAGCTTAAAAAAACAAAAAAGCGCAAGTCCGGTTTGGACTTACGCTTTTCGCTACTCAACGGCAGTGATTATAACAGATATCCTCCGAAAAAGTCAATCTTTTTTCACTGGCGCTTTGACACACCTACGGATACGCATATTGCGGTGTCCCGACCGGAAACAATGGCATAAACCGTAACGTTTCGCCTCCCGCGAGTGCGGAGTAATGTTTTTGCAGCACTTAAATCGGCGCACCAAGCCTTCCCCTTACGAAGTTCGAGGGGAAGGTGTCGGCGATAGCTGACGGATGAGGTGTTTATCAAATTGCGGCGATAGCCGCAGCATTATTGAAAAAGATAGTGTAGATTTTTGTCTGCACTATCTTTTTCACATTTAATATTGAATTTTACTTCCGGCTAACCGCAGCAGACAAGCTTTTTCAATGGCGTTGTCATGCTGTACCTATACATTTCCTGCGGCAGCTCGACCGGCAGCCGCCGTATAGGTGCAGGCTTAATCCGCCTCTAAAGATTTAAGCATGTCGTGGATGCTGATGCCGTAGCCCGAGGTCGGGTCATTGACAAAAACGTGCGTGACCGCGCCGACGAGACGGCCATTCTGGATGATGGGGCTGCCGGACATGCCCTGCACGATGCCGCCGGTCTGCGCGAGCAGCTCGGGGTCGGTGACGGTCAGCATAACGGTCGTGCCCTCAGCCGAGGCGTACACCTTTTTGATCTCAATGCCGTACTCGCGTGTGTCCTCGCCCGAGAGCGTGCAGCGGATGAGCGCAGCGCCGGTTTCGATCTGGCCGGTCTCGATCGTCTGTCCGTCAAAGTCGGCAGTGCCGAAGATGCCGCAGCCGCAGTTTATGCGGATATCGCCGAGGTACGCCGCTGCGTCCGTTTTGCCGTCGAGCTGACCCGGAGCGCCGGCCTCGCCCGGAACGATGCCGACGATCTCCGCACGGTAGATGCCGCCGTCGCCGAGCGGCAGAGCCTCGCCGGTCGCTTCGTCGCTGACGCTGTGGCCGAGCGCGCCGTAAACACCGGTCGCGGGGTCGTAGAACGTCAGCGTGCCCACGCCGCTGACTCCGTCGCGCAGCTGAAGGCCGAGCCTCCACGCGCCGCTCTCGTCCTTGGCGGGCGTGATGTTCAGCTGCCTGGCTTTGCCGCCGCGCTCGACCGTGACCGTGGTCTCGCCGCCGTCAAGGGCGTTCAGCGCGGCTTGGAGCTCCTGCGCGGTCGAGATCTCGCTGCCGCCCAGCCGCGTTATCACGTCGCCCTTCTTCAGCCCCGCCTCCGCCGCCGGACTGAGCCTGCCGTCCTGTGTTTCGACCTCGGAAATGCCCGCCACGACAAGCCCGTCGGTCGTCATGCGTATGCCCACCGCACTGCCGCCCGGCACGAGCGCCGCCGCATACGCCGACGCGCACAGCACCACGCACATCGCAAGCGCCGCGAGCGTCGAAATGATTTTTTTGATCTTCATATCTCACCTCCACACATAAAGTATGCGGAGTTCGGCATAAAATATATAAGCCTTTTTTTGCAGGCGCATTAGAAAATTGAGAGCTGACAGCTGACAGCCGATAGCTGATAGCTCAATGTATTCGCTCTCCGAGCGAATGAAATTTGATTTGTGCGGCGTAAGCCGCAACCTTATTGAAGTGCGCATAGCGCACGCATTCAGCTAACAGCTAACGGCTCACTGCGGTTTCAGCAGCTGCCGGTCGGGCAACCGTGAAGCTTGCGCCGCACTCGTGGGACGCGAAACGCTGTAGTTTATGCCAGAGTCTCCGGTCGGGACACCGCAATAATTGTATCCGCAGCTGCGTCAAAGCGCCAGCAAAAAAGGAGGGTGTATGAAAATTTTGAAACAAGGCTCTGTCGGGCCGTCGGTCGGGCTTTTGCAGCTGGCGCTGCGCCGCGCAGGGGCGGAGGAGCTTGCTACTGACGGTGTTTTCGGCGCTGCGACGAGAGCCGCGCTGCGCACGTTCCAGTCCGACAACGGTCTTGCCGCGGACGGTATCGCAGGTCCCGCGACGCAGGCCGCGCTCACGCCGTATTACACCGGCTTTGCCGAGCACCGCATCCACCGCGGCGACACGCTGTTTTCGCTTGCGCGGCAGTACAATGTGCCGCTGCCGGCGATCCTGACGGCAAATCCCGGCATCACGCCGGAGTCTCTCGCCGTCGGAAGCAGGCTCGTTATCCCGCTTCCCTTTGATATTGTGCCCACAAATCTCGCTTTTACGTCGCGGCTCGTCGCATACTGTGTGCGCGGCATTGCGGCGCGATATCCCTTTGTCAGGCTTGGCCGCATCGGGCGCTCGGTCATGGGCAGGCCGCTGTGGTATCTGGCGCTCGGCGAGGGAGAAGAGCGCGTGCTCTATAACGCCGCGCATCACGCCAACGAGTGGATAACCATCCCTGTTCTGCTCAAATTTGCCGAGCAATTTGCGCGCGCATACGCGGAAAACGGCAAAATTTTCGGCCGGAGCGCACGGGAGCTGTACCGCGCCGCGAGCGTTTACATAGTGCCCTGCGTCGATCCCGACGGGGTCGATCTCGTGACCGGCGAGCTCACGGGCGGCGAGTATTACGACGGTGCGCTGCGCATTGCGCGGGACTATCCAGACGTGCCGTTCCCCTCGGGCTGGAAGGCAAACATCCTCGGCACGGATCTCAATTTGCAGTATCCTGCCGGTTGGGAGCAGGCGCGGGAGAACAAATTCGCACGCGGTGTGGTGAGCCCCGCACCGGCAGACTATGTCGGCGTATCGACGCTGTCCGCGCCGGAGAGCCGTGCGATGTACGACTTCACGCTCGCGCTCTCGCCGCGGCTGACTCTCTCGTACCACACGCAGGGCGGGGTCATCTACTGGCGCTATCTCGACCTTGCGCCGAGCGGCGCACTCGGCCTCGCCGATACCTTTGCCGCCGTCTCGGGCTACTCGGTCGAGGACACTCCCTACGCCTCGGGCTTTGCCGGATATAAGGACTGGTTCATCAGCCACTTCGACCGCCCGGGCTTCACCATCGAGGCAGGTCGCGGCGTAAATCCCCTGCCCATCGGCGATTTCGACACAATTTACGCCGACAATCTCGGCATTCTTTCACTGGCGCTTTTTTAGAGGCGCATTGACGCAGCTGCGTCAATGCGCCATCAAAAAACAAGGCGCATCTGGTGCCACACCACGCCGCCGTGGGAGGATTTATCGGACACGCCCTCGTCAACAAAGCCGAAGGCGGCGTAGTAGTGCACGAGCCTGTCCTTGCAGGTCAGCACGAGGCCGCGCCGATGCTGCTGCCGCGCCTCGCCGATGGCGCAGCGGAGGAGCTCCCCTGCGTATCCGTGCCTGCGGCGCTCGGGAACGGTGTTGACTCCGAAGATCATCTGCCACGCGCCGTGCTCGTTGTGCAGGGAGGCATTTTCGTACATTTCGTCGGTGAGATCGGGCTCATCGGTGACAAAGCCGTCAACAAAGGCGATGAGCTCGCCGTCGTCGAGCATGAGCCAGAAATGCTCTCCGTAGTATTTTATCCTCTCGGCAAACTCGGCCTCTGTCGCCGCCTCGGCAGCGGGGAAGCACTGCGCCTCCACAGCCGCTATCGCCTTGAGATCGTTCATATCCGCGTGTCTTATCTCCATGTGTTTCTATTCTCCGTGATCAAATTCGTTTTGCAGCTGCGCCATGAGCGAAGATCTGCTCTGCCAAAACCGGCAGGGGTTCGACTCCCGTCAGCTTAAATTATAATTATATCCGAAACGAGGGTTCACAGCAAGTGTTTGCAAATTCAAAAAAGCGTGGTATAATAATTATTTAGACTTGTATATTATTAAGGAGGTAAAAAACCTTGACTAAAATAGACATTTTTTCCGGCTTCCTCGGAGCGGGCAAGACCACGCTCATCCGCAAGCTCATCGCGGAGGGCTATAAAAACGAAAAGCTCGTCCTCATCGAGAACGAGTTCGGCGAGATCGCCGTTGACGGCGGCTTCCTGCGCGACGCGGGAGTTGAGATCACCGAGATGAACTCCGGCTGCATCTGCTGCACCCTCGTCGGCGACTTCACCGCAGCGCTGCAGAAGGTCATCGAGCAGTACCACCCCGACCGCATCCTCATCGAGCCGAGCGGCGTGGGCAAGCTCTCGGACGTTGCAAAGGCTGTCGCAAGCGTGCCCGGCTGCGAGATCGGTGCGAAGGTCACGGTCGTTGACGCGGGGCGCTGCCGCATGTATATCCGCAACTTCGGCGAGTTTTTCAACGATCAGGTACACAATGCCGACGTTATCGTCCTCAGCCGCACCGGCTCGGCTTCCGACGGCAAGGTCGTCACCGCGACCGCGATGCTCAGCCAATTAAACCCCAACGCGACCGTCATAACCACGCCGTGGGACGAGCTCGACGGCAAGCAGATCGTTGACGTTATGGAGCGCATCGACTCCCTGTCCACGACCATGCAGGAGATGGAGCATCACGATCATCACGAGCATCATCACGATCACGACCACGAGCATGAGCATCACCATGACCATGACCACGAGCACGAGCACGGCGAGAGCTGCTCCTGCGGCTGCGGCCACGATCACGGCCATCACCACGCCGACGAGGTATTCACCTCATGGGGCGTTGAAACGCCGAAGAAGTTCACCGAGGACGAGGTCAGAAAGGCGCTTTCGGAGTTTGACGAGGACGCGAGCTACGGCACGATCCTGCGTGCGAAGGGCTTTGTCGATGCCTCCGACGGCGGCTGGATCTATTTCGACTACGTCCCCGGCGAGGCGGACATCCGCCGCGGCGGCGCTGCCGTCACGGGCCGCGTATGCGTAATCGGCTCGAAGCTGAACGAGCAGGCCATAAAGGAGCTGTTCGGCATTGAGTAAGGTTAAGGAAGTGCCCGTTTTCCTGTTCACGGGCTTTCTTGAGAGCGGGAAAACGAAGTTTATTCAGGAAACGCTTGAGGACAAGCGCTTCAACAGCGGCGAGCGCACCCTGCTGGTCGTCTGCGAGGAGGGCGAGGAGGAGTACGCGCCCGACAGGTTCGCCGCGCCCAACGTGTTCATGGTGACGGTCGAGGACCCGTCCGAGCTCACGCGGGATAATTTCCGCCGCTGGCTCGACGAGCACGACTGCGAGCGCTGCGTGATCGAGTACAACGGCATGTGGCTGCTCGACGAGCTGTATCAGGCGCTGCCGGAGCTGTGGATGGTCTATCAGGAATTTTTCTTCGCCGACGCGCGCAGCATTTTAAGCTACAACGCCAACATGCGAAACCTCGTTTACGACAAGCTCAAGAGCGCGGAGCTGACCGTGTTCAACCGCTATAACGACTCCATTGACCAGATGGAGCTGCACAGGCTCGTTCGCGCAGCCTCGCGCCGCAGCGACATTGCCTATGAGTACAGTGACGGCACCGTGCGCTATGACGAGATCGAGGACCCACTGCCCTTTGACCTCGACGCACCCATTGTCGAGATCGGCGATGAGGACTACGCCGTCTGGTACCGCGATATGTCCGAGGAGCCGAAAAAGTACGAAAACAAGGTCGTTCGCTTCAAATGTCGCTACCTAAAGCGCAAAAAAGTTCCCGCCGGCAGCTTCATAGTAGGCCGCCACGTCATGACCTGTTGCGCCGAGGATATCCAGTTTGCGGGGCTGATCTGCCAGTGGGAGGGCTCTGACAGCATCGTCGGCGACTCCTGGCATGTGCTCACCGCGCGCATCAATTTCAAGTTCAGCCGCGCCTACGGCAAGAAAGGCCCCGTCCTAACCTTCGTAGAGGACTCCCCCTGCGAGCCCCCCGACCCCGCCGTCGCCACGTTTTTTTGATGGCGCATTCAGTCTGCACCTATACGCATATTGCGGTGTCCCGACCGGAGATACTGGTATAAAGCACAATAATTTAGTCGGCAGAAAAAATGAGAGCACAGATTTTGAAGTCTGCGCTCTCGTTTTGCGTCCGATATTAAATTTAGTTCAAACGTGACGGAAATTTAAAATGAAGCGTTGATTTTAGCCGCATCAAAAACCGCCGCATGGATTCCATAACAAGGGTGCGGCGCAGTATTTGAGATGCTGCAACAAACAATACTCCGCACTCGCGGGAAGCGAAACGTTATGGTTTCCTCCAGCCTTTCCGGTCGGGATACCGCAATAAGCGTATCCGTAGGTGCGTCAATGCGCCTCCAAAAAACGTATCCGTAGCTGCGTCAAAGCGCCAGCAAAAAACAGTTGCGTTTTGGGTGATTATAAGGTAGAATGACGATGTACTTTGCGTTCAATTTGTCAAAGTGCAGTATCAACTACGAAAGGAAGATCCTATGAACGGATTTGTAAGCAGGCTGTGCGACCTTGACGGCGTTTCGGTGCCTGCCGAAATGCTGGAGATCAAGGTTGACGCACAGCATATTGAAAGCGAGATAGACGCGCTTTCTCTGCGCTGCGCGGAGGAGAGCGCTGTGGAGCTGGCCGAGGCAGGCGACATTGTCCGATGCAGAGCGGACAAGGAAAGCTACCCCGACGGGCGAACGATCCTTATATTCACCGGCACGGAGCTGCCCGGCGCGCAGGAGGCGGCGAAGGCCGCGCTCGGAAGGAGCGCAGGCGACGTTTTCACGGCGCAGCTTGCCGGAAAGAGCGCCGAGCTGTGCGTTGAGTCCGTGATCCGCCGCACGCCGGTCGAGGTGAATGATGCGCTCATAGCTTCATTGGATATCGAGGGCGTGGACAGCGTCGAGGGCTACCGCGCCTATCTGACAGAGAAGGCCGAGGGCGAGCAGAAGCTCGAGCGCGGCAAGATGATCATGCGCTTTCTCATGGACGCGCTCATAAACGGCAGCGAATACAGCTACGACGAGGGCGAGATGCAGGCGTATGTCGAAAAGACCAAGGCCGAAAGGCCGCAGCCCGAGGGCGTGACAGAGGAAATGGTGGTCGAGTCGATCGTCTATCAGTGCAAGCAGATGTGGGTCGCGGAGGCGTTCTGCCGCCAGCAGGGCATCGAGGCCGGACAGGCCGAGATCGAGCAGATGGCCGATCAGTTTGCCGAGATGATGCAGCTCATGGGCGAGGCCGTGCCCGAGCGCGGCGAGCTTCTGGAGATGGCGCGCGGCGAGCTGTGCCTCACGCCGCTGTTCGAGCACATAAGCCGCCTGATCGAGCAGAAGTTTGGAGGTTAAACATGGTCAAAGAGCTCAAAGAACAACAGTGGAAGGAATTTTCACAGGCCGAATACGCGGTCATCGACTGCTACGGCGAAAACTGCTTTGCCTGCGTCATGCTCGCGCCGGTGTACGATGCCGTGGCCGATGAGCTGTCGGGCATTTCCTTCGGCAGAGTTAATATAACGTTCAACCCCGATATAGCCGACACGCACGGCATCGACGCCATGCCGACGCTGCTGTATTTCCGCCGCGGCGAGCTTATCGACCGCACGGTCGGCAGCATTGACCGCGCCGAGCTGCTCGAGCATATATCGAAGCTGCTTTACGAATAGGGAAGGCGCGATACATATGGGAAAGATAAGACTCAACGACGATCCGGCGGTCGTCGCAAGGATAAAGGCCGGCCTGAAGGAGACCGGCGGCTACTGTCCCTGCCGCAGGGAGATAAAGCCCGAATACAAATGTATTTGCGAGGAATTCCGGCAGCAGATGCAGGATCCCGACTTTGAGGGCTACTGCCACTGCCTGCTGTATTACAAAGAAAAGTAAAGGAGAAGACCAATGATGAAAAAACTCGTATCCGTTCTGCTGGCGGCTGTTCTCGTGTTCAGCCTTGCCGGATGCAGCCTCTTCAGCAAGGCCGACGTGGTCATGCTCGGCGACTACTCGCACACCGACCCGAACGGCCTGACCTACGATACACGCACAGTCCTCAAAAACGACGGCTTCGGCGACACGCTCTCCGAGTACGCAAGCCGCGATGCCTACCCCGACACCATTATGTACGACGAAAGCGGCAGCCCCATCGGCATGTACGACTATGACGCATCGACCGGCCTTGCAAAGGGCTGGGTGAATGTCACCACCGGCGAATACACCGCATACGCCGAGGGCGAGGAGGTCGATCTCGGCCTGCCCGACGAGTCGAAGCTGGTCAGCATTCCCGGGACCGTCACGCTCTACTTCGTCGTTTACGCAAACGAGGGCACTGCCGTCGAGTGCGACGCATACCTCATGCTCAGCGACGCAAGCGCAAAGGACACCGTCCTCAACACCATGGCCTCGACCTTCGGCATGCCGTACACCGCCGAGAGCGACACCGTTCTCAAGTACACTGCCGAGAAGGATCAGATAGCCTCCGAGTGCGAGAGCATGGGACTTTCCGGCGACACGGGCTATATCACCTACCTCCAGCAGAGCTACGGTGTGCGCGCCGACGCGGGCGAGAACCCCTACAAGCCCTACGCCGAGCACAAGGACCCCACCGACATCGAGTATGACCAGAAGGTTGTCCTCACCGGCAGCGGTCAGGCGGCTGTGAGCGACGACGAGAGCGACTGCATCTCCTCGCTGAGCACCTTCCTCTACGGCAAGGACGGCGACATGGTCGCGGCCTACACCTATTACGAGTGCCCCTCCAAGGAGGCAGCCGATAAGCTCGCAGAGAGCACCAGCGACGAGGTCCGCGTTTCCGACACCGTGCTCATGGTGTCCTACACCGGTGATACGCTCAGCGCGTCGATCGACAGCTACATCTCCATGAGCCTGCTGAAGGATCATTCCGTAGCCGAGTACACCCGTCTGATCGAGGAGACCTTCCTCTCGACCGTTTACGAATAATGTAATTACGAGCCGCGGATGTCATAATATGTGGCATCCGCTTTTTTATTAACAGGAGTTCAGTATGGGACCAAACGAAAAAAATACGAGCGGAACGTGGAAAAGCCTGTTCGTTACGCTCAAAAAGCTCCGGCTCCCGTGGCTGTGGGTTCTCATCGCTCTGGCGCTCAACCTCGCCTTCAACCGGCTGCTGCTCGACCTTCCGAACACGACGGCGAGCCTGCTCGGAGGTGAGCTGTCGGGCAAGGCGATAAGGGATGCGATCATCTACTATGTCATGCTCGGCGTGCTGTCGTTCGTTGTGGTTGCCGCTCAGGTCCAGGCGCAGTCGCTCGGCGTGCGCAGGGCGCGCGAGAGCGTCTGGAGCAAGATGCTCGGTATGCGCATGGAGCACTTTGACCGCAACGATCCCTCCGACCTCATGAGCGCGATCATAAACGATACGGGCTCTGCGGTCAACAGCATGGTCAACGTCATCATCTACCTTATCCCCGATATCTATTACATCGTCGCGGCGCTGCTGCGGATAAACGAATATCACTGGATACTGGCCGCGTCCTGCTTTGCGATGCTGCCGCTGAAATACCTGTACGCGCTCGTCATGGGCAGAAAGGTGCAGACAGCGACGACGAAGGTCTACGGGCGCATCGGCCTGCTCACGAGCTTCCTTGCCGACAGGATAAGCCACCTGCCGCTTGTGAAGACCTACACCAACGAGGGCTTCGAGAGCAAAAACGGCCGCGAGGCCGCGGGCGAGATAATGAAGGCGAACATGAAGATAGTGAAGCTGACCAACATCTCCTCCGCTATCGTCGCGGTCATCGACATTTTGCAGAAATTCATCGTCGTCGTCATTGCTGTCATCCTGCTCCAGCGCAAGGAGATAGACGTGACGATGTGGCTTGCCTTTTTCCTGTTCGCGCAGAACCTGTTTCCGATAATGGACGGCGTTTTCACGCGATGGGTGACGATAAAGGGCATAAAGGGCACCTTCGAGCGCAGCGTCGGCATAATGAACGGCAGCGACGAGAGCTGCGGCGCGGCTGCCTTTCCCGACAGCGGCGAGGTCTGCTTTGAAAACGTGAGCTTCACCTATCCCGGCGCTGACGAGCCGGCGCTCAAAAACGTGTCGTTCACCGTGCCCGACGGCGGCAGCGTCGCCATAGTCGGAATGTGCGGCAGCGGCAAGACCACAACGGTGAGCATGCTCGAGCGCTTCTATACGCCCGATGAGGGCAGGGTGCTCGTCGGCGGAACGGATATTGCGGAGATATCGCTTTCCGACTTCCGCAGAAAACTCGCCTACGTCCAGCAGGGCGCGGGCATATTCAGCGGCACTCTGCGCGAGGCGCTCACCTACGGCATCGACCGCGAGATCGGCGACGAAGAGATATTAAAGGCCGCCGGACGCACGGGCTTTACCGAATACCTCGAGCTGTGCCCCGACGGGCTCGACACCGAGATAGCCGCCGGAGGCGAATCCATGTCCGGCGGGCAGAAGCAGCGGCTCGTGCTCACCCGCGAGGTGCTGCGCGGCGGCAGCATCATACTCATGGACGAGCCGACGAGTGCGCTGGACGTGCGCGTTTCGGCAAGGATACAGGAGACGATGGATGCCGTTTTCGAGGGCAAAACACGCATACTTATAACGCACGACCTCGACTATGCACGGCGCTGCGGGCGCATTATCGTTCTCTCCGGCGGCAGGCTCGTCGGCGACGGCGATCACGAGGCGCTCATGCACAGCTGCCCGACCTACCGCAGTATGGTCGAAAACACGCTCGGGGAGGAGGAAATATGAAAAAGCTTTCTGAATATTTCAGCGTCCTCAAGGGCGTGAAGCTGCCGTGGCTGCTCATCATCCTGTGCTTTATCTTCTCGGCCTCGACAATGAGCGCGGAGCTTCAGAGCGCAACGCTCACGGCGAGCGTCATCGACACGAGCCAGAAGGCCATCAACTCGACGGCTCTGCTGCGCTACATGGGCGTGACCGCTGCTGCTGCGGTGCTGTCGATCGTGTCCTACTACTTCACGCGGAAAATGGAGGAGACGATAAACCTCCGCGTAAGGTGCAGGCTCTGGGAAAAGATAATGCATCTGCCGATGAAATACTACGACGAGGACAACGGCAACGAGCTCGTGAGCCGTGTCACCTCCGATGCGAGCGCACCCTCGACGCTGTTTTCAATGGCGGTGTCGTTCGTGGTCTGCGTCGTGACGTCGGTGCAGGCGTTTATAAAGCTCTATGAATACAATACGATGCTGGCAAACTACTCGCTGCTCATAATCCCGCTGACGCTCATCGTGTGCATCATCTACGGAAAGCTCATGTATAAGCTCGGCGTTTACAGCACCGTGACCATGGCAAGCAGCCTCGGCTATCTGGCCGAGCGCGTGCGCAATCTCCGCCTGATAAAAAGCGCGGCGGCGGAAATGCTCGAGAGCCGCAAGGGAAACGCGACCTTCAAGCGCATGTACATTGCCGACTTCCTCAACTGGATACTCGTAGCGGGCTATCAGCTCGCCTCGAGCCTGTTCTCGATAATGTTCATCTTCATCGTCTTTGTCATCGGCGGAAGGCTCGTGCCCACGGGCGAGCTGAGCATCGGCGACCTGACCGCGTTTTACATGATAACCGGCATCGTCGGTCTCCAGCTCATGCAGTTTTTCATGAACGTCGGCTCGGTGTCCGGCATTTTCGGCCAGATGCAGAAGATAAACCGCGTCTCCTCGGCGCAGCCCGAGCGCGAGAGCGGCGCAGACGTTCCCGCGCAGTGCTCGGATATACGCTTTGAAAACGTCCGCTTTGCCTACTCGGAGGACAGGGACGTGCTCAAAAACGTCTCGCTGACGATACCCATGGGCAGAGTCACCGCCGTCATCGGCGGCAACGGCGCGGGCAAGAGCACGCTCTTCAAGCTGCTCGTGCGCCTGTACGAGCCCTCGGAGGGCAGGATACTCTTCGGCGGCGAGGACATCTCGAAGCTCGACCTTGTGCAGTGGCGCGACCGCTTCGCCTATGTGTTCCAGCGCGAGGCGCTCATCGGCGGCACGGTGCGCGAGAATATGCTCTACGGCCTCGACCGCGAGGTCAGCGAGGAGGAGCTTACAGAAACAGCAAAAAGAGCCAACTGCTACGACTTCATCATGGAAAAGCCGCTGGGCTTTGACGAGGATGTGGGTCTGGGCGGCTCGAACTTCTCCGGCGGTCAGGCGCAGTGCATCTCAATCGCCCGCGCCATGCTGCGCAACGCCGATTTTCTGCTGCTCGACGAGGCGACGAGCAATCTTGACGTGATGAGCGAGGCGCTCGTCACCGACGCGCTCGACAAGCTCATGCAGGGGCGCACGACGATAATGATAGCGCACAGCTTCGCCGCGACGAAAAATGCCGACAACATCATCGTCATGAAGGACGGCTGCCCCGAGGCCGAGGGTACGCCCGAGGAGCTTGAAAGGACAAACGATTACTACAGGCTTTTCAGCAAGACGCTGTAAAGCGGATGCGAGGAATTATGATAACAGAGAAGCTTAAACTCAGCGAGCTTGAGCAGGGCGGCACCGTCTCCGGCTTCGAGCTCGAAAAGAAGGAATACATAGAGGCAAAAAAGGCCATGCTTTACACCCTGCGGCACAAAAAGTGCGGCGCAAGGCTCCTGTACTTCGACAGAGCCGACCGGAACATGACCTTTGCCGTCTCCTTCAAGACCCTGCCGGAAAACGACACCGGCGTTTTCCACATCCTTGAGCACAGCGTGCTCAACGGCTCAAGGAAATACCCCGTAAAGGAGCCCTTCGTTTCGCTGCTGCAAAGCTCGATGCAGACGTTTTTGAACGCCTACACCTTCGGCGACAAGACCATGTTCCCCGTCTCCAGCCGCAGCGAGCAGGACCTTTTCAACCTTATGAGCGTGTATCTCGACGCGGTGTTCTGCCCCGCCATTTACGAAAAGCCCGAGATATTCATGCAGGAGGGCTGGCATTACGAATTTGACGGTGAAACGGGAAGGCCGAGCTATAACGGCGTTGTCTTCAGCGAGATGAAGGGCGCGTATGCCGACGTTGAGCGGCTTATGGGCGACGCTGCCGACAGGCTCATGTATCCCGACACCTGCTACGGCTTTTCCTCCGGCGGCCTGCCGGAGAAGATAACCGAGCTCAGCTATGAGCAGTTTATCGCGGCGCACAGGCGCTTTTACCACCCGTCGAACGCCCGCTTCTTCCTCGACGGTCATATGGATATCGACGGCGTTCTCGACTACATAGACAGCGAATATCTCTCAAAATACGATCACCGCGAGCCGGATTTCGACTTTGCCTTGCAGAAGCCCGTCACCGGCGAGGCCACCGTCCTGTTTGAGCCTGCCGAGAGCGGGGACGAGCATGCGCACATGGTCATATCGAAGCTTTTGTGCCGCTTTGACGAGATAGAAAAGCTCTATGCGGCCAAGATACTTGCCGACTATTTCACCGGCTCGAACGAAGCGCCGCTCAAACGTGCGTTCCTCGAAAGGGGTCTTGCGCAGGATGTCGGGCTTGAGATAAGCGACGGCATATATCAGCCGGCGCTGTCGCTCGTCGTGCTCAACTCCTCGAAGGACAGCTTTGACACGATCCGCGCCTTCGTGCCCGAAACGGTAAGGGAGCTTGCCGGAAGGGGGCTTGACCGCGGCACGCTGCGAGCAAGCATCGAGCGCTTTGCCTTCAGCTGCCGCGAGGTCACGGAGCCCTACGGCGTGGAGCTTGCGATAAAGGCGCTCGACGGCTGGCTCTACGGCGGCGACCCGATGCTGCACATAGACAACGCATGGGTGTTCGACTCCCTGCGCGAAAAGCTCGGCACGGATTATTTCGAGGCGCTTGCTCTCGAAATGCTCGCGGATGCGGACGATAAGTGCTATGTCTACGCGCTGCCGTCGGAAACGAAGCTTTCAGACGACGCGGCGCGGGAAAAGGCTCGCATAGCGGCTGAAACGGCCGGTTGGGACGAGCACAGACTGAGTGAGGAGAGGCTCGCCGTCGAAAAAATGCAGCAGTGGCAGCAGAGTCAGGACAGCGAGGAGGCGCTCTCGACGCTGCCTGTGCTGGAGCTGGCCGACGTGCCGCGTGAGGTCGAGCCCATAGGCACCGAGACCTGCGAAATCGCGTCGCGTCCGGCGCTGAGCGTAAAAACGGGCGCGGACGGCATAGTTTACTTAGACCTCTATTTCGATATCTCCGACTTCGATGCCGCCGAGCTGCGCCTGACGAATATCCTTGCCTCCTGCCTCGGCGAGCTGCGCACGGAAAACCTCGGCGCGACGGAGCTTCAGAATAAAATAAAAGCCACACTCGGCGGTCTCGGCTCAAGGGTGGATCTCATTTCGCGCGAGGGCGAGCTGCATAAATGCAGGCCGTACCTGCTCGTTTCGGCGAGCATGCTGCGCGAAAATACGGACGCGGCGGCGGAGCTGCTGGCCGAGATACTCAAAAACACCCGCTGGGACGAGACGGACAGGATCGGAGAGCTGCTTGTTCAGACCGATTACTTCCTGAAGCAGTCGCTCATCGGAAACGGGCACAATTTTGCGGCGACAAGAGCGCTCTCTGGCTTCTCGGCTGAAGGAGCGCTGCGCGAAACGCTCGAGGGCGAGAGCTTCGCCTCCTGGCTGTCGGAGCTTGCCGGCAGCTTCTCCGAGCGCGGCGAGGCGATAGGAAAGAAGCTTGCTGAGCTTGCAGACCGTGCCTTTGCCGCAAACCGGCTGTTTGTCGGCTTCGGCGGCGAGCCGGACACGGCGGCTGTCGAAAGTCTTGTGCGCGCCCTGCCGGAACGGGAGCGCGGCGAGGCGGCGGAAGTACCCGTCCCGGCGGACTGCGGCTGCGCGATAGAGATACCGGCGGATGTCGGCTTCAGCGCCCTCGGCGGCAATCTCTTTGCCCTCGGCGGCAGCTACTCGGGCGCGTGGCAGGTGCTGTCGTCGCTGATGACCTTCGGCTACCTCTGGGGCGCGGTGCGCGTTCAGGGCGGAGCCTACGGCACGGGCATGAGCGTGCGCGCAAACGGCGATATCTTCTGCTACTCCTACCGCGACCCTAATCTGCCGAACTCGGCGGAGGCCTTTGCCGCGCTGCCGGAGGTGCTTGAGCAGATGCTCGCGGAGGATATGCCGCTTGACGATATCATCATCGGCACGGTCAACACGACCGATCCGCTGCTCGATCCGGCGGGCATGTGCGAGCTCAGCTGCCGCCGCTTCCTGAAGGGCACGGACGCACAGAGAATAGCACGGCTGCGCCGCGAGATCCTTGATACGAGCACGCAGGAGCTGCACTCGCTCATCCCGACGCTGCGCAACTATGTCGAGCACGGTGTGCTCTGCGCCGTCGGCAGCAGCAGCGCCGCGGCGTTCGTGAAAAGAAATTAAGAGCGTATAAAGTCAAAAAACTCTGCCGTGACCGAACGGCAGAGTTTTTCATATATGTGCGTAAATTACTGAAGGTCGAGGGTCTTCTCCAGCTCGGCGGTGAAGGCTGCAAACTCCTCCTTGTCGCCGGTGAACTTGTACTTGTGCTCGGGAGCTGGGAATGCGCCGGATTTGACCTCGGCGATGTAGTCCTTCATGCCCTGCGTGGCGATCTCGCCGATGTTGCAGTATTTTTTCGCAAACTTCGGCGTGAAGTTTTTATACACGCCCAGCGCGTCGGCAGCGAGGATGACCTGACCGTCGCAGCATGCGCCCGCGCCGATGCCGTACACGGGTATGGGCAGGATCTTGTGCACGAACGCGGCGGTCTCCTCGGGAACGCCCTCGAGCAGCAGCACACGCGCTCCGGCCTTGTAGACCGCGATAGCGTCGTCGATGACGGCCTTTGCAGCGGCGGTGTTCTTACCCTGGACCTTGAAGCCGCCCATGGCCGCGCTGCTCTGCGGGGTCAGGCCGATGTGGCCGAACACGACGATGCCGGCGTTTGCTATGGCGCGGATCTTGTCGGCAACGGCAACGCCGCCCTCAAGCTTTATCGCGTCCACGCCGCCCTCCTTCATGAAGCGCACCGCGTTGTTGACCGCGTCCTCTGCGCTCGCGTGATATGCGCCGAAGGGCATGTCGCCGATGATGTAGGTGTTCGGAGCGCCGCGCCGCACACCCTGACAGTGGGCTATCGACATGTCCATCGTCACCGGCACAGTGCCCTCATAGCCGTAGATTATCATGCCCATGGAGTCGCCCACGAGGATCATGTCCATGCCGGCCTCCTCCGCGAACGAGGCCATGCACGAGTCGTAAATGACCATCCATGCCGCCTTTTCGCCCGTTTCCTTCATCTTCTGAAGATCAAGTATCGTTTTCTTCTTTGCCATACTATATATTTCCTCCTTTTTTGTTATCGCTTTTAGGCTGTACCTATACGTTTATTGCGCCGGCACGGTGTCGAGGGCGCTGCGGAAACCGCAGCGCTGAAGCGTCAGCTGAGAGCCGATAGCTGATAGCTGACAGCCGGAGGTATTCGCTCTCCGAGCGAATGATATTTGATTTGTGAGGCTATCGCTGACCATGCCGTAAGGGGAAGGCTTGGTGCGCAGCAGCTTTTGAGATGCTGCAACAAACATTGCACCGCACTCATGGGACGCGAAACGTTACGGTTTATTCTGGTGTTTCCGGTCGGGATACCGCAATAAGCGTATCCGTAGGTGCGTCAAAGCGCCAGTGAAAAATCAAAGCGCCTCCAAAAAATGAGAGCGGTTGAGTGCGTACAGCACGAGGGTCTGCACGGCGAGCATGATGCCGAACTGCCCCAGCCGCGTGACGAACAGCGGCACGAGCGGCGGGCCGAACACGAGCGAGATCATCAGGGTGTTGAGCAGCAGCGTGACGATGAAGCAGTTCAGGAACGCGGTCACGATGCAGCCTGTGAGACCGAGGCGCTTTTTATACAGCGCCGCGCCGAAGATCGCACCGCCGAGGGCGGCGGTCAGGGTGAAGCCCGGGAAATACGCTCCCGTCGGGAACAGCAGCGCTCCGACGAGGTCGCCGAGCCCTGCGCACAGCGCGGTCCAGCCCGTGCCGTACAGCATGCCGCAGACCATCACCGCCGCAAAGCCGAGTCCCAGCTTCATCAGCGGCGTGTTCAGCGCCAGAATGCGCGTAAATATTACGTCAAACGCGATGAGCATTGCGCTTATCGCTATCTTTTTTGTGTTTATTTCCATTTTTATATCGCTTTTAGTCTGCACCTATACGGTGATCGCAGGTGTACGGTGTCGAAACGCCGGAGAAAACAAATATGTTTCGCGTCCCATAAGTGCGGAGCTGTGCTGTTGCAGCATCTCAAAAGCTGCCGCACACCTCCGGCTATCAGCTTTCAGCTCTCAGCTGGCGCACCAGCGCCGCAGCCTCAAAGCGCCTCTAAACAAGCGACGACGAAAAAACGGCGAGGGCATTTACTGACATGTGGAAGAAGATGCCCGTCCAGAGCGAGCCGGAGCGCCGGTAGATAAAGCACAGCACGAAGGCTGCGGGAATGTACTGTATCGCAAGCAGCAGGTAGCTGGCATCGTGCAGCAGCACGGCGTACTGCCAGACGTGGTACAGGCAGAACAGCGTCATCGACACGAGGTAGGCGGCTGCGCGGCTGCGCGGATACAGGCCGCAGAACAGGCCGCCGCGGAAGATCGGCTCCTCGACGAGGGGAGCCATGAAAACGGTCATGGCGACGATAATGCCGCGCTCGGAAGAGAGCAGGGTGTTGACTGTCTCCTCGTTGAGATTATCGCCGGTCACATTGAGCGCCTGCAAAAGATAGGTCGCGGCAAGGCTCAGCAGAAAGTACATGAGCCAGCCGAGCGCAAAGGACGACAGGCAGCGGAGCGGCGCGTCGATGAGCCCGTCGAAGCTGCGGCGCAGATACCGCCCCAGCAGCAGCGCGACGAGCAGCAGCGAGGCCGCGTAGTAGACGAAGTTGAGCTGCGCCGCGCTCATGAGGTTCGGCTTTGCCGCCGACAGCAGGCTCAGCGCTATGGGAAACACCGCGACGTGCAGAACAAGCAGTATGATAGCGCTCCGAAGCTCGGAGGCAGTCAGTCTGTCCTTCATCAGCCCCTCGCTTTCTGCTGAAGCTCGCTGAGCAGGTTCAGCGCCTCGAGCGGCGTGAGCGAATTGATATCCGTTGCACGCAGTATGCGTCCGACCTCGTCCGTTCCGGCATCGACGAGGCTTATCTGATCGCTCGCCTCCGGCCTTTCGAGCTTGGGCGCGGCGGCCTCGGTCTCGAGCTGCTTGAGATAGGTCTTGGCCTTGGCTATGACCTTGTCGGGCACTCCGGCGAGCTTTGCCACCTCTATGCCGTAGCTGTCGTCGGCAGCGCCCGGCACGATCTTGCGCAGGAACACGAGGCTGTCGCCCTGCTTTTTCGCGCTGATGGAGTAGTTGTGAACGCCCTCAACGCTGCCCTCAAGTGCGCTCAGCTCGTGATAATGCGTTGCAAACATCGTCTTTGCGCCGAGCTTTTTCTTATCCGCGCAGTATTCGAGCACGGCGCGGGCTATAGCCATGCCGTCGTAGGTCGAGGTGCCCCTGCCTATCTCGTCGAGGATCAGCAGGCTCTGACTTGTCGCGTGGCTGAGGATGTTTGCGACCTCGCTCATCTCCAGCATGAAGGTCGATTGCCCCGAGGCGAGGTCGTCGGACGCGCCGATGCGCGTGAAAACGCGGTCAACGATGCCGATGACGGCGCTTTTTGCCGGAACGAAGGAGCCGATCTGTGCCATGAGCGTTATGAGCGCGGTCTGGCGCATATAGGTGCTCTTACCGGCCATATTTGGACCTGTGACGATGGCAACGCGGCTGCCCTCGCAGTTTAAAAGCGTGTCGTTCGGGACGAAGGCGACCTCGCTGAGGGTCTGCTCGACGACGGGGTGCCGCCCCTCGCGGATGAGAAGCTCGCCGGATGCATCGACCTCCGGCATGCAGTAGTCGTTTCTCACGGCGACCTCTGCAAAGGCGCACAGCACGTCAAGCTGCGCTATCGCCTCGGCTGTCGCCTGCACCTTCTCGACCTGCTCGGCTATCGTGCTGCACAGGTCCATGAAGAAATCGTATTCAAGCTGCTTTATCTTGTCCGAGGCGGTCAGGAGCGAGGTCTCCAGCTCCTTCAGCTCGGGCGTGAAGTAGCGCTCGTTTGAAACAAGCGTCTGTTTTCTTATGTAGTTGTCGGGGATCCTGCCCTCACCGGCGGATTTCGGCACGTCGATGAAGTAGCCGAACACCTTGTTGTAGCCGATCTTGAGCTTCTTGATGCCGGTGCGCATGCGCTCCTTGGTCTCGAGCTCGGCCACGGCCTCCGCGCCGTTGTCGCGCATTTTGCGGAGCTGATCGACCTGATCGGAGTAGCCGGGCTTTAAAATGCCGCCCTCGCGCACGGAAAACGGGGGATCGTCGCAGATCGCCCAGTTTATGCGCATGTGTATCTCATCGAGGGTGTCAAGCTCCGCGACCGAGCGCAGCAGTGCGCTCTTGAAGGGCTTCAAAAGCTCGACTATCCTCGGCAGCGCCGCGGCGCAGTCGCGCAGGACAAGAAGATCGCGCCCGTTCGCCGTGCCGTAAACGACCCTGCCTATGAGCCGCTGCATATCGCCCATGCCGCGCAGTGCGTCGATGAGCTCGCCGCGTGCGACGTTGTCCTTATAAAGCTCGTCAACGGCGGAGAGCCGGCGCTTTATCGCAACGGGGCTCAGCAGAGGCCGCTCTATCCATGCGCGAAGCTCGCGCCCGCCCATGGGGGTCTTGGTCTTGTCGAGCACCCACAGCAGCGAGCCGCGCTTTTCGCCCGTGCGCAGGGATTCGGTCAGCTCCAGCGAGCGGCGCGTCGCCCAGTCGAGTTCCATGTATTTGCCGCCCGTGAACAGGTCTATGCGCCGGATGTGCGCCATGTCGGTCTTCTGCGTTTCGCTTATATACCGCAGCAGCGCTCCCGCAGCCGACACCGCCTCCGGCGTATCGCCCAGCCCCGCCTCGTCCACCGAGCCGAGCCCGAACTGCTCGCACACGCGGGCTGCGCAGGCCATATATTCGTAGTCGTCGCCGCCCATTTCCAGCAGGCAGCCGAGCTTTTTCCGCGCAAAATCGGGGATGGTCTGCGTTTCCGCCGCGCCCTTGTTCATGATAAGCTCACGCGGCGCGAACCTGCCGAGCTCGTTTAAAACGTGGCTGAGCCTGTCGCCCTCGAAGGCCGCGACGCAGAACTCTCCCGTCGAGATATCGCAGAAGGCCGCCGCGCACTTTCCGGCCTCGTAGTAGACCGCGCCGAGGTAGTTGCTCTTGCCCTCCTCGAGCATCGAGGCATCCGTCACCGTGCCGGGCGTTATGATCCGTATAACGTCGCGCTTTACAAGCCCCTTGGCCGTTGCGGGATCCTCTATCTGCTCGCAGATGGCGACCTTGTAGCCCTTTGCTATCAGCCGTGCGATATAGGTCTGACTGCTGTGGTACGGCACTCCGCACATGGGCGTGCGCTGCTCGGGATCTGCGACCGAGCGGTCGCGCGTCGTCAGCGCAAGGTCGAGCTCACGCGAGGCCACACGCGCGTCCTCGTCGAACATCTCGTAGAAATCACCCAGACGGAAAAACAGCAGACAGTTGCTGTACTGCGACTTTATCTGCTGATATTGCATTTTCATCGGTGTAAGCTCTGCCATCTTTTTAATAGCGAATTAACGCTTCTCCTATACTTATATTGAAAGTGCCCGACCTGAAGCAATGGAACAAACCGATACATTTCGCTCTTTTTTACTGGCGCTTTTAGTCTGCACCTATACGTTGATTGCGGTATCCCGTCAGCTTAAACCGTAACGTTTCGCGTCCCGCGAGTGCGGAGCTGTGTTGTTGCAGCATCTCAAAAGCTGCCGTGTCAGCCGACAGGCTGACGGATGAGGTGTTATGAAATCGCGGCGACAGCCGCACACCTCCGGCTATCAGCTATCAGCTCTCAGCTGGCGCTTCAGCGCCGCTGCCTCAATGCGCCACTGAAAAAGCATTGGACCACGCCTCGTCCATTGCGGGCTTGAACCTCTCGGGCAAAAAGCGCATGAACTCCTCCCAAGTGTTGTCGGCATAGCTGAAATAAAACACGCCCTTTTCGACATACTCGGGAAATTCCTTTTTCTCCCTATCGGTAAGCTCATGGTCGGAGACATAGCACCACCACGAAAGGCGCGTTTTTTCCATGCCGCAGCAGACGGCCTCGTCCCAGCCGAGGCGGTACTCGCGGCTGTTGTCGCCGCCGGTGCGGAAGATGAGCCACTGCTCGGTGAAGGAGATGTTCGCAAAGCCGAAGGTGGACTCGGAAATGAAGCGCGAGGCGAACAGCCAGATGACCGACAGCACCGCGAAGATTATCGCAAGCCCGCGAAACGGCACGAGCGCCGGAACGAAAATGCCCAGCAGTGCGACTATTATGCCCGCCGGCAGCAGGACGAGCCCCGCGTAAAAGAAGCCCTTTAATATGTTCGAGGGGAAGCGCAGCGACTGCGACACCTGATATCTTTTGAGTTTTTCGCTTTTCATTGTTCTCCGACCTTTCCGTAGAGCGCCCATGTGTTGCCCGATACTATCTCAACGTCTATGAATTTTCCTATCAGCGACTTGTCGCCGGATAAATGCACGAGCCTGCCGCCGTTGGTGCGTGAGGAGAGGTTATACTCCGGCTTTCCCGTCTCGCCGTCAACGAGGACGCGGACGATCCTGCCGATATACTCGGCGTGCTTTTCGGCGGAAACGCGGTTTGCCGCCTCCAGCAGCTTATCGAATCTGCGCTGCTTATCCTCGCGTGTGGCGGCATCCGGCATGCTCGCCGCCGGAGTTCCGACGCGCTTGGAGTAGATGAAGGTGAACATCGCGTCGTAGCGCACCTCGTCGCAGAGCCTTATCGTATCCTCAAACTCCTCGTCCGTCTCGCCGGGGAAGCCGACGATGATGTCCGTCGTCAGGACGAGGTCGGGCATATAGCTGCGGGCAAGGCGAACCTTTTCAAGGTAGCGCTCGGAGGTGTAGCTGCGGTTCATTGCGCGCAGGACACGGTCATTGCCCGACTGCACGGGCAGATGCAGCTGATGCGCGCATTTTTGGCACTCGGCCATTGTCCTGAAGAGCTTTTCCGTCGCGTCCTTGGGGTGGCTTGTCATGAAGCGGATGAGAAACTCGCCGGGAATGTCGTTTATCATGCGGATGAGGTCGGCGAAATCAACGTCAGCGCCGAGATCCTTACCGTAGGAGTTTACGTTCTGCCCCAGCAGCGTAATGTCCTTGCAGCCGCTTTCGACAAGCTGCCTTGCCTCGGCGACGATGTCCTCGGGACGGCGCGAGCGCTCCCTGCCGCGGACGTAGGGCACGACGCAGTAGGTGCAGAAATTATTGCAGCCGTACATGATCGAAAGCCATGCCTTCACGCTGCTGTCGCGGCGCAGGGGCATGCCCTCGGCGACATAGCCGTCGCTTTTCTCGGTCGCAAAAACGCGCCTGTGCCCCGACATGACCCTCAGTAGCAGCTCGGGAAAGCGCCACAGCTCGTGCGGGCCGAAGACGAGATCGACGACGGGGTAGGACCTCTTTATTTTCTCCGTCATATGCTCCTGCTGCACCATGCAGCCGCACACGGCGATTATCTGATCGGGGCGCTGCTTCTTGCTGTGGTTGAGCTGCCCGACGTTTCCGAGCACACGCATCTCCGCGTGCTCGCGCACCGCGCAGGTGTTCACGACAATAACGTCGGCCTCGAACTCGTCCTGCGTGAAGGCGTAGCCCATCTCGGCGAGGTAGCCGCGCAGCTTTTCGCTGTCGGCCTCGTTCTGCTGGCAGCCGTAGGTATCGACCATAGCCAGCGGGTGCGCCTTTTCCGAGACGAAGCTCTCATATATCTCGCGGCAGATATCCTCCTGCCGGCGAATTTCCTCAATGCTTATCTCTTTTCTTTCGTATGCCATTTCTGAGTTCCTTAACAAATTAATGTGTCTTATTATATTAACATAAAATCAGTGGAATTTTCAACACAAATCATGTATAATAGCTTAATTAACAATTACGAGGTTATTACATGACACGCATTAACATTCTCCCGCCGCTGCTGGCCGATATGATCGCTGCCGGAGAGGTCGTCGAGCGTCCCGCCTCGGTCATAAAGGAGCTTATGGAAAACTCCTTTGACGCGGGCGCGAAAAAGCTGACGGTCGAGTTCAAGAGCGGCGGAGCGACTTACATAAAAATATCCGACGACGGCTGCGGCATGAGCCCCGAGGACGCGGGCATAGCCTTCATGCGTCACGCGACGAGCAAGCTGCACGACGAGAAGGGGCTGGAGGCCATCGGCACGATGGGCTTCCGTGGCGAGGCGCTGGCCGCCATAGCCGCAGTGAGCCGCATAGAGCTCGTAACGCGAGAAAAGGGCGCGGCTGAGGGCGTGCGCGTCACGGTCCAGGCCGGAGATATAGTCGATATGTCGCCCTGCGGCTGCCCCGAGGGCACGACGATAACGGTGCGCGATATCTTCCACAACACCCCTGCACGGCTGAAATTTTTAAAATCCGACCGCTCGGAGGCCTCGGCCTGCATAGCGGCGGCGATGCACTGCGCCCTCGGCAGACCCGAGGTCTCGGTGCGCTTAAAGCGCGACGGCGAGGAGGTGTTCTTCACCCCCGGCGACGGGCGCGGCGACTCGGCGGTGTACGCGCTCTTAGGGCGCGAGGTCTCACGCGGGATGCTGCCCGTTTCCGGCAAAGCAGAGGCGATGTCCCTCACGGGCTTTACCTCATCTCCCGCCTTCGGGCGCGGCAACCGCGCAAACCAGCATTTTTACTGCAACGGCAGATACATAAAGTCGGTGCTGCTGCAATCGGCGGTCGAGCAGGCGTACAGGAACACGCTCCTGACGGGACGCTTTCCCTCCTGCGTGCTGTATCTTGAGCTGTCAAACGGCGCTGTGGACGTGAACGTGCACCCCGCCAAGACCGAGGTCAAGTTCTCCGACGAGAAAAAGGTCTTCGACCTCGTTTATCAGACGGTGCGCGCCTGCCTTGAAAATGAGCAGAAGCCCGTCGAGATAGCTCTCTCGGAGGGGACGCGCCGCGCCGTTTCCGAGCCCAAGCCCGACTTCTTCCGCAGCATGTCCTCGGACGAATACAGGACAAGAGCCGCAGCCTCGGGCTCGGCAAAGGAGCGGCGGCAGGCTCCCGTTTTCAGAGCGCCGCCGGCGTATGAAAAGCCTGCTGCGGCAAGGGAATTGGCTCCGAAAACGAACGTTTCGACAAAAAACGACAGTTTTCCTGCATATTCGCCCGCTCCGGCGCAGGCGGATGTTGAAAAAACGGTTGAAAATGTTGAAAAAATCAGCACTCCGGCCTGCCGCGTGATCGGCGAGGCGCTGGACACCTACATCATTGCGGAGATCGGCGAGGAGCTTATGCTCATCGACAAGCACGCGGCGCACGAGCGCATGATATTCGACCGGCTCAAGGCGCAGGACAGACAGATAATGAGCCAGACCCTGCTTTCGCCGGTCATCCTCCGGCCAACGGCGGAGGATGCGGAGCTGCTCGACAAAAACGCCGGGCTTCTCGACGAGCTGGGCTTTGAGGTCGAGCCCTTCGGCCAGAGCGCCTATGCCGTGCGCGCCGTGCCGGACGACGTTGACGCAGCCGAGGCCGCGTCCGCGCTTGAGGAGATATGCGAGAAGCTGCGCGGCGGCGCGGAGGTCTCGGCGCAGTCTGCCCGCGACGAGATACTGCACACCGTGGCCTGCAAGGCGGCGATAAAGGCCGGCAGGCGGCACGATGCTGCCGAGCTTGAGCGCATAGCGGCAGCCGTCGCCTCCGGCGAGGTCAGATACTGCCCACACGGCAGACCCGTGTCCGCAAGGCTCACGAAAAAGCAGCTCGATAAATTTTTCAGCAGGATAGTGTGATATGGCCGAAAAAATTCTTGTTATAACAGGCCCGACGGCGACGGGCAAAACGCGCCTTTCCGTCGAGCTTGCAAAGACCCTCGGCGGCGAGATCGTCTCTGCCGACTCCATGCAGGTCTACCGCGGCATGGACATAGGCACGGCCAAGGTGACACAGGACGAGATGCAGGGCGTTGCGCACCACATGATAGATGTGGCCGAGCCCTCGGAGGACTACTCCGTCTCGCGCTATGTCGCCGAAGCGGACGCGGCTGTGCGCGATATCCTCGCACGAGGCAGGCTGCCCATAATAGCGGGCGGCACGAACCTGTATATAGACTCGCTCATCGCGGGGATCGGCTTTGCCGAAAGAGCGGAGGATGCCGCCCTGCGCGAGAGCCTGAACGCACGCTATGACGAGCTCGGCGGCGAGGCGATGCTCGAATATCTTCGCGGCTTTGACCCCGAGCGGGCTTCCAGACTACATCCCGCCGACAAGCGCCGCATAGTCCGCGCCGTTGAGGTCTACACCCTCACGGGGCAGACGATAACGCAGCACGACGAGGAGACAAAAAAGCGCCCGAGGCGCTACGACGCGATAAAGCTCGCTCTGAGCTTTGCCGACCGCGCCGCGCTCTACGGCAGGATAAACGAGCGCGTCGATAAAATGGTCTCCGACGGTCTTTTTGACGAGGTACGCTCGCTGCTCGAGGGCGGGCTTACGCCCGACTGCACGGCGATGCAGGCCA
Organism: Hallerella sp.; assembly: GCA_963620985.1. Taxonomy (GTDB): domain Bacteria; phylum Bacillota; class Clostridia; order Oscillospirales; family Oscillospiraceae; genus F23-B02. The sequence goes on from CAVFCI010000003.1 coordinate 46,971, forward strand.
TAGGCTATAAAGAGCCCGCCGCGTACCTGCGCGGCGAAATGTCAAGGGACGAGGCCGTGGAGCTGATAAAGCTCTCCTCGCGGCGCTACGCCAAGCGGCAGCTGACATGGCTGCGGCGCGACGACGGCGTGTGGTGGTACCTCTGGCCGGAAAAGCCCGATTTTAATGCCGCACGACAGGCTTCGACCGAATATTTACGCTCCCGTGGTTTATAGTGTTCCTGTCACAAAACTACATAGACAGGAGCAGAAAAAATGCAGAAGACACAGAACCTACAGGACGCATTCCTCAATCAGCTTCGCCGCGAACGGGCGCTTATCACGGTGTTTCTCGTAAACGGCTTTCAGATGCACGGCGTTATCCGCGCCTACGACGGCTTCACGGTCGTGCTCGACTCCGAGGGCAGGCAGCAGCTTATCTATAAGCACGCGATATCGACGATAATCCCGCCGAGACCCATCGAGCTCAGACCCGAGGCGTGAAGGGCGCGGCATATCTGCGATACGCCGCCTGCGCGGTGTTTCTTGCCGCCTGCGCATGGACGCTGGCCTTTTTCATGGCGCGTGAGCAGTCGCCGGAGACGGTGACTGCCCGGCGGGTCGGGACGGAGCTTGCGATCACTGCCGAGGGCTTTATCCTGCGCGACGAGTGCGTCGTGTACGGCGATGAGTCTGCCCGCCTCACGCACAAGACGGGCGACAGGGTCACGGGCGGCAGCGTGCTTGCCGTGACGGAGGACGGGGAAAGCATTTACGCGCCCTGCGGCGGCATTTTCAGCAGCCTCGTTGACGGCTACGAGGGCGCAGCGCCGGAGGATATCCACTCCGCAGAGCCTGCCTCCGTGGAGGGCGCGCTGGGGCGTATCGTATCCGGCGGCTGGTGCTTTGCCGCGGAAACGGCGGAATTCGACAAGCTTCGACAGGGGCAGAGCGTTTTGCTCTCGCTGCCGGAAAAGTGCGCGGCGACGGTCGTTTCAGCCGAAAACGGCAGGATAGTCCTGCGCTGCCGCGCCGGACTTGAGAGCGTTGTAAATACGCGCCGCGCAGTATTCAGGATAAGCCTTTCCGAAACGCAGGGGATAAAGGTCCCCGAGGAGGCGCTGCACTGTGACGCGGACGGGCTGTTTGTCTATGTCCTGCGCGCCGGCATCCCCGAGCGCTGCGGAGTCGAGCTTCTCCTCTCCCGCGAGGACTATTGCCTCGTCAGGGAGGGCGAGCTGAGAGAAAACATGCAGATCATTATAAAGTAAAGCAGGGATAAAAATGAGCATTGCAGAAAACGTAAAAGAGGTAAAGCGGCGCGTGGCCGAGGCCGCGGTGAGAAGCGGCAGAGCGCCGGAGGAGGTGCGCCTGTGCGCGGCGACGAAGATGAACGACGCTGCCCGCGTGCGCGAGGCGATAGAGGCCGGAGTCGATATCTGCGGCGAGAACCGCGTGCAGGAGCTGACGGAAAAGTACGAGCAGGGCGCGTATACGGGCTGCCCGCTGCACTTTATCGGCCATTTGCAGAAAAACAAGGTGAAATATCTCATAGGACGGGTGCAGCTGATAGAGTCGGTGGACTGCATGGAGCTTCTGGAGGCGATAGACAAAAGAGCCGCTTCGATGGGGCTGCTGCAGGATGTGCTGCTGGAGGTGAACGTCGGCGGCGAGGCGGCAAAGTCCGGCTTTGCGCCCGATGCGATCATGAAATACCTGCCTCAAATGGTTCAATTTTCCTCTGTAAGGGTGCGCGGATTGATGGCAATACCCCCGATTTGCGAAAAAACGGAAGAAATTCGCCCATATTTTCGCACAATGAAGCAGCTTTTTATTGACATTGGCGCAAAAAAATACGATAATGTCTCCATGGACTTTCTGTCCATGGGCATGAGCGCGGATTTTGAGACCGCGATCGAGGAGGGCGCGAACATTGTCCGCGTCGGCACCGGCATCTTCGGTGCAAGACATTACTGAGAATGAGGGAGGCTGTGCAATGGCTTGGCTTGACAATATACGCAACGCTATGCACCCTTACGATGATGATTATATAGAAAACGAGGAGCGCGCCGCCGAGGAGGAGCTTTCCCGCGAGGACGAGGCTCCGGCGGAGGAGAGCTTTGAGGATCGTCAGCCGCGTCCCGTTTTTTCGCGGCGCGAGCCCAAGCAGCAGAGCTATGCTCCCCCCGCGCAGGAAAAGCAGAAGATGAAGCTCAAGTTCGTGCGCCCCGAGCAGTTCGACGAGGCCGCCGATATAGCCGACAGCCTTCGTGCGCGTCAGGCGGTGCTTATGAATCTTGAGATGACCGAAACGGAGACGGCACGCAGACTGCTCGACTTTCTGTCCGGCGCTGCCTACGCTCTCGGCGGCAGGGTCATGAGGGTTTCCGCGCAGGCGTATATAATCGCTCCCACGAACGTCGATCTCGTAGGCGACGCGGTTGCCGACTTCGAGAGCGCGGGGCTTTATTTCTGATAAACAGCAAGAACTGAAAGGTGGATTTTAAGATATGACTACTCCTCAGGAGATCCGTGAAAAGAGCTTTGACAAGGCCAGAAGCATGTTCGGCGGTTACGATATGGCGACCATCGACGAGTATCTTGAAGAGCTTGCAAACGATTTTGAGGCAATGCAGAAGGAAAACCTTGTCCTCAAAAGCAAGATGAAGGTGCTTGTTGACAAGATCGAGGAGTACCGCACGAACGAGAGCGCCCTGAATCAGGCAATCCTCTCGGCGCAGAAGCTCAGCGTTCAGATCGAAAACGACGCGAGGACCCGCGCCGCGAACATCGTCGCCGAGGCCGAGTCCAAGGCAGCCGCCCTGCTGGGCAATATCGACGACCGCATCGCGCAGGAGGAGTCTCGCCTTCAGGCCGCCAAGCTCAGCTCGGCAAAGTTCTTCGACGGTGCGCGTGAGCTGTGCCAGAAGCAGCTCCAGACGCTCGACACCCTTATGAAGGCCGCAGGCAGCGAGCTCAAGCCCGAGGCCATACGAATACCGAAGGAGCAGTCCGCTCCCGTTTCCGAACCCACTCCCGCGGATTCCGGCAACACTCAGGTATTCAACTTTATAAAAGACGAGATCTGAGTTTTTGCCGAAGCAGACGCTTCGGCTATCGGCATTTGTATTCGGGCAGTTCAAGGCGTGCGGAAACATCAGCACGCCTTTTTCTTTTCAGTGCGCAAAAAAGTCACAGACTTTTTTGACACGCTGAAAATAAAGGGAACTTATCTTGCCCGTTCCGAAACGTACAAATATTATCGGCAGAATAAATTGACGGTATATTTAAAAATACTGTATAATCTCCCGTTCCGCGAAACGTTATGGTTTTTGCCGTTGCTTCCGGTCGGGTCACCAACAACCGTATAGGTACAGACTAAATTCGTAACTAAAAATGGAGGATAAATATATGGCACAGAAGTATGACGCAACACTCAATCTCCCCAAGACCGAGTTCCCGATGCGTGCGGGTCTGCCCAAGCGCGAGCCGGAGATGCTCAAGCACTGGGAGGAGATGGACATCTACAACGAGATGCTTAAAAAGAACGAGGGCAAGCCCCTGTTCAACCTTCACGACGGCCCTCCGTTCTCCAACGGTGCTCTGCACATGGGTCACGCGCTGAACAAATCCATCAAGGACTTCATCACCCGCACCTACGCGATGCGCGGCTACTATACCCCGTACATCCCGGGCTGGGATAACCACGGCATGCCCATCGAGTCTGCCATCATCAAGGAGCAGAAGCTCAACCACAAGGCCATGAGCGTCGCCGACTTCCGCTCGGCCTGCCACGCCTACGCCGACCACTACATCGACGTGCAGCGCGACGGCTTCAAGCGCATGGGCGTTATCGGCGACTGGGAGCACCCGTACAAGACCATGGATCCGGGCTTCGAGGCAATGGAGACCCGCGTTTTCGGCAAGATGTATAAGAACGGCCACATCTACAAGGGTCTCAAGCCCGTTTACTGGTGCGCCCACGACGAGACCGCGCTGGCCGAGGCCGAGATCGAGTACAAGGACGATCCCTGCACGACCGTTTACGTCAAGTTCCCCATGCACGACGATCTGGGCAAACTGGGCGAGCTTGATAAGTCCAAGCTCTTCTTCGTCATCTGGACGACCACTATCTGGACACTGCCCGGCAACCTCGCCATCGCGCTGCACCCGTCGGAGAGCTACGTCATCGTCAAGGCTCCCAACGGCGAGATGTACATCATGGCCGAGGCGCTGACCGAGAAGGTCATGGGGCTGGGCGGCTTTGCCGGCTATGAGATCGTCGAGACTCACGAGGGCGCGTTCTTCGAGAATATGCTCGCAGACCACCCCTTCCTGCCCAAGACCAGCCGCCTTGTGCTGGCCGACTACGTCACCATGGACTCCGGCACGGGCTGCGTCCACACCGCGCCCGGCTTCGGCGCTGACGACTATGAGACCTGCAAGCGCTACGGCATGGATATGGTCGTCCCCGTTGACGATCAGGGCAAGCACACCGACTATGCCGGAAAGTACGCCGGTATGGGCACGGACGAAAGCAACCCCGTCATCCTCCAGGACATGAAGGACAGCGGTATGCTCTTCGCATCCGAGGAGATCATCCACAGCTATCCGCACTGCTGGAGATGCAAGAACCCCATCATCTTCCGCGCCACCCCGCAGTGGTTCTGCTCGGTCGATTCCTTCAAGGACGAGGCCACCGGCGCCTGCGAGGACGTGCGCTGGCTGCCTGCGTGGGGCAAGGACAGAATGAAGAGCATGATCCTCGAGCGCACCGACTGGTGCATCTCGCGCCAGCGCCGCTGGGGTCTGCCCATCCCCGTATTCTACTGCGACGACTGCTCAAAGCCCGTCTGCACCGACGAGAGCATCGAGTCCGTCGCCGCTATCTATGAGACCGAGGGCTCGAACGCATGGTTCGAGCGCGAAGCAAGCGAGCTCCTGCCCGAGGGCTTTGTCTGCCCGCACTGCGGCGGCAGGCACTTCACCAAGGAGACCGACACCCTCGACGGCTGGTTCGACTCCGGCTCCACCCACTACGCCGCAATGGAGCGCGATCAGGGCTTCTGGCCGGCCACGATGTACATCGAGGGTCTTGACCAGTACCGCGGCTGGTTCCAGTCCTCCCTGCTGGTAGCTGTCGGCGCACTTGGCAGAGGCGCTCCGTTCAAGGAGTGCGTCACCCACGGCTGGACGGTTGACGGCGAGGGCAGAGCAATGCACAAGTCCCTCGGCAACGGCATGGATCCCGCCGAGATCTTCGATAAGTACGGCGCGGATCTGCTGCGCCTGTGGGCCGGCTCCTCGGACTACCACGTCGATGTCCGCTGCTCGGACGAGATCTTCAAGCAGCTGAGCCAGAACTACCTCAAGTTCCGCAACACAGCGCGCTACTGCCTCGGCAACCTCGACGGCTTCAACGCCGACGAGCTCGTCGCGCCCGGCGACATGCTCGAGCTGGACAAGTGGGCGATCACGAAGCTCAACCGGCTCATCGAGAAGGCCTTCGCCGCCTACGATGAGTACGAGTTCCACGTCGTGTCCCACCTTATCAACGACTTCTGCGTCGTTGAGCTTTCAAACTTCTACCTCGATATCATCAAGGACAGGCTCTACTGCTCCGGCAAGAACAGCCTCGAGCGCCGCAGCGCACAGACCGCGCTCTTCCTGATCCTCGATACCCTGACCAAGATGTTCGCGCCCATCCTCGCCTTCACCTGCGATGAGATCTGGCTGGCAATGCCCCACCGCAGCGAGGACGACGCTCGCAACGTCGTGCTCAACGAGATGAACAAGCCCTTTGCCGAGTATGCGCTCGACGATGCCGAGATGGCAAAGTGGGATGCCCTCATCTCCGTGAGAAACGATGTCAACGGCGTGCTCGAAAAGGCGCGTGCCGATAAGCGTATCGGCAAGCCCCTTGAAGCTGCCGTCACCCTGCGCGCCTCCGGCGAGAGCAAGGCTGTGCTCGATAAGCTCTCCGATATGGATCTCAAGGAGCTGCTCATCGTCTCCGAGTGCCTCATCGCCGAGGACGGCGAGGCCGATGAGAACGCAGTCACCGCCTCCGGCTCGTACAACCCGTGGCTCACCGTCTCCGTCAAGGAGGCCGAGGGCACCAAGTGCCCGCGCTGCTGGATGCACTCTGTCGATGCCGACCCCGAGACCGGCCTCTGCCCCCGCTGCAAAGCCGTTTTGGATGCGTGATTTTACAGGCGCTTTGACGCAGCTGCGGATACGCATATTGCGGTGTCCCGACCGGAAACAACGGAGGAAACAAATATGTTTCGCGTTCCGCAGGTGCGGAGTTGTGTTGTTGCAGCATCTCAAATACTGCGCCAGTCTCATGCCTTCCCCTTACTACGAGGGGAAGGTGTCGGCGACAGCCGACGGATGAGGTGTTAATTAAATTGCGGCGATAGCCGCAACCTTGTTATGGTACCCGTGTGGCGGTTTTTGACGCGGCTAAAATCAACGCTTTATTTTAAATTTTCCGTCACGTCGGAACTAAAATTCAATATCAGACGCAAAACGAGAGCACAGGATTTAAATCTGTGCTCTCATTTTTTCTGCTGACTAAATCGTTACGTTTCAGATATATTTGTGTTTGCCTAACGGCAAATGATTTGATAAACACCTCATCCGTCAGCCTTGCGGCTGACACCTTCCCCTCGTAGTAAGGGGAAGGCTTGGTGCGCCGATTTCAGTGCTGACAAAGCGTGCTCCGCACTTGCGGGACGCGAAACGTTATGGTTTATGCCATTATTTCCGGTCGGGACACCGTGAAGCTTACTACTCACTCACGTTACGCGAAACGTTACGGTTTATACCAGTGTTTCCGGTCGGGATACCGCAATAAACGTATCCGTAGGTGCGTCAATTCGCCTCTAAAAAGAAATCCTTATCGACTATAGCCTGAAACGCCTGCTGGATGGCGGTCTCGAAGCCGAGCTCCTTGAGCTTGCACACGCCCTCGACTGTCGTGCCGCCGGGCGAGCAGACCTTATTCATCAGCGCGATGGGGTGCTCGTCGCTGTCCAGCGCCAGAGCGCCGCTGCCCATGACCGCGGCTGTGGCTATCTCCTCGGCCATGGGACGGGCAAAGCCTGCGCGGACTCCCGCCTCGGCCAGAGCGTCGATATACAGCAGCACGAACGCACCGGACGCGCCGCCGAGCGCACAGAAGGCGGGGAACATGCTCTCCTCGATGTGATATATCCTGCCGATCGCCGAGAAGATGCCGTCGGCGATCCTGATATCGTCCTTTGTCGCGCCCTTGCCGCCGCAGATGGCGGTGACGGAGGCCTTGACAACGGCGTTTATGTTCGGCATGACGCGCACGACCGGCATGCCCTTGGGAAGGCGCTCCTCATACCAGCCGGTGCTCTTTCCGGCGGCGATGGAGATGAGCGTCTTGTCCTTGGTGACGCTCTTTGCCAGCTCCGGCATCACCTCGGGCAGCACCTGCGGTTTGACCGCGAGGACGATAACGTCCGCCTTTTCCGCGACCTCGGCTGCCGTCGCGCAGGGTATCAGCCCGTGCTTTTCCTTGAGCGCAAGCGTCTTGCCCTGACTGCGGTTGTAGCCGTAGAGATAGTCGTTTTTGAACTTGCCGCAGGAGGCCATGCCTGCGATGATGGCTCCGGCCATGTTGCCGAGCCCGATAAAGCCGTATTTCATAGCGCACTCTCCTATAATTTTTTATTTGTTAATGCCATTTTACCATCTCTCCGGTTCAACTACAATATAAAAAGTTTTTATTGCAAAAGATTATGTAACCTGATATAATAGTTGACACCAAATTGTAACCACGTCCCCGGAGGTTTGAGCATATGAAAAAAATTCGCAGAGTGCTGGCGCTGCTGCTTATTGTGAGCAGCCTGCTTTCCCTCATGCCGGTCGCCGCGCTGGCCGATTCGATCCCCGGCGAGAGACTCGCTGTTTTCGATGATGTTGCCCAGATGAGCGGCAGCACCTTCACCGATGTGAGCTCGCTCACATGGTGCTATTCCGGCGTAAAAACAGCCTACAACAAGGGCATCATGCTCGGCTTTACCGACAAGACCTTCCGCCCGAGCAGCACGGTGAGCTGGGCCGAGGCGATAGTTATCGCAGCGCGCATCCACGCCGCGTATAACGACAACCTCATCGAGGAACCGCGTGAAGGCGATGCGTGGTACTCAACCTATTACAGATACTGCTACGAGCACGGCATGCTGCCCTCGGCAACGCCGTCTTCGGGCAGCCTCAGCCAGAGCATAAACCGCTATAACCTTGCGTACATATTCGCCCGCACGATCGGCACTCAGGACATGCCGAAGATCAGCGACTACGCCATCGGCGACAGGAGCAGCATCCCCTCGTACTACATGGCATCTGTCGAGCTGCTGTATTCCTCCGGCATAATGATCGGCGTGGATGCGGCAAAGCGCTTCTACGGCACGAGCACGACCAGCCGCGGCCAGATAGCCACGGTCATTGCCCGCATCGTCGAGCCGGCGCTGCGTCAGGGTCATGATTCGAGGATAAACTCCGACATGGCCGAGAACGAGTCGAACCTTGAAAACGACAGCGTCATGGTTCAGGTCGGCAGCACGAGCTACTGCCTGTATAAAAACTACAAGACGGTCGATACCGTGGGCTACAGCCTGTACAGGGTCACGGAGGACAACACCGTCACGGAGCTGTACGGCGCAGTGGTGGGGCAGTACCTTGACAATATAAGCGCATATCAGGGCAAGGTCTACTTCTGCCGCAGCACGACCGGCAGCGAAAAGGGCGCACTCATGTGCCACGATCCCGAGACCGGCATGACCTACTCGGTATACGACGGATATATAATCGAATCGTACTGCTTCTATGACGGGCAGCTTTACGCGCTCGCCTTCACCCAATACGCCGACAAGCCCGACGGCTACACCTATGCCTTTGGCCGTATAGTCAACGGCGAGTTCGTGAGCATAAGCGACGGCCTGAGCTACTCTCAGGTGCCCAACTTTGTGCCCTACGGCTGGAACGGCAGGATCTATTTCAAGATGGCCGAGCCCACGACCGTCAAGGACTCTCAGGGCAACGAGAGCCAGACGAATATCGACAGGCTCTATTCCTACGATATCGCAAGCGGCGAGATCGCAAAGGTCTGCGACTACAGGATAAACACCAGCTTCTTTGAGGGGCATGTCATGTACTTCCTCGCCTACGACAGCGACGGAAACTACGACCTGAACATGTACGCGATATCGCTTCAGGCGCCCGGCGCGGTCACGACCTTCGGCGAGTTCCCCAAGACGACGGATAAGAGCAACCGCTCGATATACAAGTACGGCGATGAGTTCTTCTGCCTGTCGTCGTTCAACCGGTATATCTACAGCATGGATAAGACCGGCAGCTCTCAGGTGGCGCTCTTCTGCGCCGGTGTTTACGACAGCCTGAATTTCACCGCCGACAAGCTCGTGCTCGTCCCCAACACGCTCGCCACAAGCAACTCCAACGAGCTGAAGCTGTATAACACCAAGAGCATGTCCGCCCGTGCGCTGTACGGCGACTGGCTCGGCCAGAGCGTGTACTACACCGGCGCACGCTTCGTCCCCGAGGCCGATAAGGGCTATTACTCGACGAGCGAGAGCGTCAGCACCGTGAGCAATCTGGCCATTACCGTCACCAAGGCATTCTCACGCGGCAGCGACTTTATCGTGCAGACCAAATACGTCAATAATTTCGACACCGGCATCATCCTGCGCTCGTACATCGTCAAGGTGTACCTCGACGGTGAGCTCGTCGCATACGACCTCAACCGCATGTCCGGCATCGAGATGAACACCTATGACATCGAGTCGTTCACCTTCGTCATTGCCGGTGCTGACGTGCTGCAAAGCTTCGACGTTAACGATGGCCGCATCAGCATCGAGATCGTCCCGACCTACGACGTGGTAAAGGACGATAAGAACTCGGATTCCACCGGAACCATCGACTCCGTCGTTGACCAGCTGACCAAGTGATTTTACTGGCGCTTTGAGGCTGCACCTATACGGTGATTGCGGTGTCCCGACCGGAAAGGCTGGGGGAAACAAGTACGTTTCGCCTCCCGCGAGTGCGGAGTTGTGTTGTTGCAGCACCTCAAAAGCTGCTCCGCACCAAGCCTTCCCCTTACTACGAGGGGAAGGTGTCGGCGATAGCCGACGGATGAGGTGTTCATCAAATCATTTGCCGTCAGGCAAACACATATTTATATAAAACGAAATAGTTTAGTCAGCAGAAAAAACGAGAGCACAGATTTTGAGGTCTGTGCTCTCGTTTTGCATTTAATATTGAATTTTAGTTCCGACGTGACGGAAAATTTAAAATGAAGCTTTGATTCAAGCTGCCTCATAAAACCGCCACAGGAGAGCCATAACAAGGATGCGGCTGTCGCCGCGATTTAATGAACACCTCATCCGTCAGCCTTGCGGCTGACACCTTCCCCTCGAGCTCCGCAAGGGGAAGGCATGGCGCGCCGATTTCGGTGCTGGCCAAATTTGCATTGTACTCGCGGGAGGCGCAGATTTTTTGCTTCATCGGCAGCTTCCGGTCGGGATGCCGCAATATGTGTATAGGTGCAGACTGAATGCGCCAGTAAAAATCCGTGCGGCAAAGCCGCACACATTCAGCTATCAGCTATCGGCTTTCAGCTCTCAGCTTGCCGCGGTTTCCGCAGTACCCTCGATACCGTGCGCCTGCAATCACCGTATAGGTGCAGACTCAATGCGCCAGTAAAAATTACTGCTGCTTTATTTTGTCCATCCAGCATTTGTGGCACATTGCGACGTAGCTGTCGTTGCCGCCGAGGAACACCTGATCGCCCTGAGTTATGATGCGCCCTGTCCCGTCTATGCGGGCGTTGACGGTCGCCTTGCGGCCACAGGCGCAGACGGTTTTTATCTCGGTGATGGAGTCTGCAAGCTCCATGAGCCTGCGTGCGCCGGGGAAAAAATGCGTCAGGAAGTCTGTGCGCAGGCCGAAGCACAGGACCGGCAGATTTTCCGCGTCTACAAGCTCGCGCAGCTGGTCGATCTGCTCGGGCGTGAAAAACTGCGCCTCGTCCGCGATGATCACATCGTGCCGTCCGGCCTTGGCGTAGGCTTCGATTATGCTCTGCTCGGGGGTTATGACCTCCGCCGAGCGGCTGAGACCTATGCGGCTGCGCACGATATCCGCGCCGTCGCGTGTGTCGATGCTCGGCTTTATGAGCCAGACGCTCATGCCCAGTTCCTCATAGTTAAACTGCGTTATAAGCGCCTGAGCCGACTTCGACGAGCCCATTGCGCCGTATTTGAAATAAAGCTTTGCCATGCTCCGCTCCTCAGTTCTTTGCAAGATGTGCGCGCACGCGCTCGAGCACCATGTCCAGCGCGACCTGATTGTGTCCGCCCTCGGGGATGATGATATCCGCCTTGCGCTTAGAGGGCTCGACGAACTGCTCGTGCATGGGCTTGACCGTGGACAGGTACTGGTTCACGACGCTTTCAAGGCTCCTGCCGCGGTCACGCACGTCGCGCACTATCCTGCGCAGGATGCGCACGTCCGCATCCGTGTCAACGTAGATCTTGATATCCATCAGATCGCACAGCTCAGGGCTCTGGAATATCAGCAGTCCCTCGACGATGATGACACGCGAGGGCTTGACCGTCACCGTTTTGCCCGAGCGGTCGTGGATCGTGTAGTCATAGGTCGGACAGTGTATCGTCTCGCCGCGGCGCAGCTTTTTTAGGTCGTCGATAAGAAGCTCGGTGTCGAAGGCATCGGGGTGGTCGTAGTTTAGCTTGGCGCGCTCCTCGTAGCTCATGCCGTGATGCGCCTTGTAGTAGTTGTCGTGATAGATGACGCTGACGTTGCCGCCGAAATGCTGCATGATCTTGCGCGTGATCGTGGTCTTGCCGCTGCCCGTTCCGCCGGCAATGCCGATAACGATGATACTGCTGTCTTTCATGTCTCCCTCCCGTGCATTATCCGTTTTTTCTTCCATAATACCACACCCGTCATAAACTAACAAGGTTTTTTGGAGGCGCATTGAGGCAGCTACTTATACGTTTCTTGCGGTGTCCCGACCGGAAATATTGGCATAAACCATAGCGTTTCGCCTCCCGCGAGTGCAGTGCAAGCTTTGCCAGCACCGAAATCGGCGCACCAAGCCTTCCCCTTATTTCGAGGGGAAGGTGTCAGCCGATAGGCTGACGGATGAGGTGCTTATCAAATTGCGCCAACAGCGCAGCATTATTGAAAATTAAAAAAATAGTGTAGATTTTCGTCTGCACTATCTTTTTTGCATTTAATGCTGAATTTTAGTCCCGACGTGGCGGAACGGACAAAATAAGTTCCCTGCAGGGGATACTGCAACAACATTGCGCCGCACTTGAGTTACGCGAAACGCTGTGGTTTATGCCAATATTTCCGGTCGGGACACCGCAATTACCGTATAGATGCAGCCTAAAAGCGCCAGTGAAAAAGCCTTGACTTTTTGCGTGGGATTAGGTAGAATATCATAGCATGATGTAAGGAGTGACCGCGATGGCAAAGCTCGTTTCAAAGATAGTTGAGATATGGCATGACCGCAAGCGCATCCTCGGAATGCCCCTGAGCTTTACGCGATACGCGCTGAGCGAGGACAGGCTGTTTTTGAAGCGCGGTTTCCTGAATGTCAAGCACGACGAGATCGTGCTGTACCGTGTGCGCGACCTGCGCGTGACGGTGTCGCTGTGGCAGCGAATTTTCGGTGTCGGCACGGTGACTGTGATCTCGACGGACAAGAGCATCCCCGAGCTCGTGCTCAAGAACATCCGCCAGCCCAACGAGGTCAAGGAGCTCATCCACGAGCACGTCGAGAAAATGAAGATCGAGCGGCGTATGCGCGTCGGCGAGATGAGCATGGCGCTCGACGACGATGCGATAGACCTCGAGGATGTGAACTGAAAAGCAAACGGCGCGCGCCGCTTGTATATATGGATAGGTATCGAAGTGGTCATAACGGCCCTGACTCGAAATCAGGTAGTCGCGCAAGCGGCTCGTGGGTTCGAATCCCACCCTATCCGCCAGAAATTGCGCCAGCAGTCGGTTTTTCCGGCTGCTGGCTTTTCTTTTTCAGTTCGCTGCAAAGCCCAAGCCATTGAGCATTGCGTCAGCCGAAGTCAGCTTCGAGCTGTGATCCAGATGTGCGTAAATGTTTGCCGTAGTTGAGAAGCCACTGTGACCAAGCCATTCCTGAATCTGCTTCATCGTAACGCCGTTGGCGAGAAGCAGCGAGGCGCAGCTATGTCTCAAATCGTGATAGCGCACCCTGCGCAATCCGTGTTCCTCCAGAAGCTTCGGGAATCCGCAGGAAACATAATTAGGCTTGATGATATCTCCGATTTCATTGATACACACATAGCCCGTGTAATCTTTCACATAGGATCGCCCGCATAAACGCCGGTTTTCCTCCTGTTCTGCTTTAAGCTCCAGAAGCCGTTCCTTTACGAAAGGAACCAGTGGCAGCGTTCTCATGCTGGACTTATTTTTCGTCCGATCTTCTGCGACCGTAATACGCTTTCCATCAAGGGCAACGGTTGTAAGCGTATGCCGGATGGTGATTGTGTCGCGCTCAAAGTCGATGGCATCCCATTTCATACCGAGGGTCTCGCTGCGCCGCATCCCATAGAAAGCACCAAAGAGAATGGGGATTTCAAGTTTTGTGCCTTTGGAGATTTCAAAAAGCCTGTTCACTTCATCGGCATCGTAAAAGTTTGCCATAAAACGCTCCTTCTTTGGTCTTTCGATCTTATCGGCAGGATTACTGGAGATTAGGTCGAGCTTGACAGCATACTTCAACGCCTTGTGGATGTTTGCGTGATAATGAATAACCGAGGACGCGCTCACACGTTCCAGTTCCTTCAGGTAAAAATCCTGGATGTGTTTTGCCGACAGCTCCTGCAATGCAATCTGCCGTTCTCTGAAATACGGCACGATTACTTTTTTGACCATATTGGAGTATGAGGCGAAAGTTGTCACCGCCACGGAACTCTTTATTACCGTAAGCCATTGTTCCATGAAGTCTGCAAAAAGAACGTCTCCTGTAATCGGCACATCTTCTTGGAAACTGCGCCGCTGCTCCTGTAAGAACGCCTCGGCGCGTTTCTTGTTGCCCTTGACCGCAAACCCTGTTGCGATCCACTTTGTTTTGCGGTTTCCGTGTGCGTCTGTGTAGTTTAGTACGGCATAAAAATAGCCCTTTTTCTCACGAAGGTGTCCTGCCACCATAATAAGATATCCTCCTCTCTTGTTGTGGGCAACACCTGCCGTTGACCTGAGAACAGTATAAATCATTCGAACTGATGCGGAAAGGATGCCGCCAATCGGATTTATTTCTCCATGCAGTCAACAGCCGATGCATAAGTAGGTAAAAAGATGTGCTTTGGGGATACGGTAGGCGCGACCTACTTTTATGCAGCAGATTTTGCCTTCTCGTATCAGTCGATACCCCGTTTTCGTGCTGACATCAAGTATCTGGCACATCTGAGCGATATCCATGACATCCGGATACTCTTTCAGCATTAGCTTGTAAGCATCACGCTGGGATAGCGTGGTAGTGGTTTCAGAGTTCATGTTTCGCACCTCCATTCCTATGCGTTGTTTTTGTATGTAAATGACCGCACGATTTCTCTTGCGGTCTGCCTTCCCTTAGAACTTCATGGGAAGGGTCGAATGCTTGCGCCTGCCGTTGTAGACGCGGTAGAACAGGTTGACGTAGCGCTTTACGCCCCGCAGTTCCTTTTCCGCCTTGCCCGCCGCGTAAACAAGCTTGGGCTCGTAGGCGCGGAGGCCGTAAATGAGCCGCTCCCGGTCGTACTCGCCGTGGTACAGCTCCACGAAATGGACGATTCCCTGAATGATTTCCGCTCTCAGGGAATCGGGATCGCCGCCCCAGGCTTCCAGCAGGATGGTGAGCGCTTCCTTGTAAAGCTCCGCCCTGGCGCGTCTGAACTCAGCAAGGGCGGTGTTGATGCAGAGGATGCGACCCGTGCCACCGCCCCGCTCAAAGCCCACATGCAGTCCCGCTTCCTCGGTGGCCTCGTAGAACGCGCTCGATGCCTTATCCTCACCGCGAAGATTGGCCCGGAGCTTGGCGCTGGGGGTCAATGCTGCGGAGCATCCGGTCTGCATGGCAAACAGCAGGGCTTCATCAGCCTCTGTCATACCGTAGTACACTTTGCAGAGGATCGGCAGGTCGTTGTTGCCGTTCATGTGCTTGCGCGCCACAATAGTATGTTGCCCGTCAAACACATAATAGTGACCGTCACGAAAGCTAACCTTCGGTTCGTTGGCGATACGCTCATTGAACCCGGCCACGATCTTTGCCACACGCTCGGTGTTCAGCTTGCGCTGGTACGCATCGGGAATCTCCAAATCCCGGCTGCTGACCTCCATCAGCTTGTAGAGTGTCTTCATGCTGTTCATTGTCTGTTTCTCCTTCCAATTTGAGAATGTATTGTTTTGGCTCCTGCATGATTTCAATGACCTGAGCCTTGTAGTCCGGCTTTTCCAATAGACCGGGGAAGTTCGTAAAAAGCACGTCGCATGTCTCGACCATGTTCCGCGCCGTATAGCGCAGGCTTACCAGTGCCGAATCCTCCGTGACGCGCTTGGAGTCCTTCATATCCTCGTAGCTTTTGTCGATAGTCGCATCAACCTCTTGCTGGCGCTTTGTGCCGCTCCGGGCAGACTCCTTATCTGCTTTGGGCTTCTTTTCCGGGATCACCCTGAGCTGTTCCGCTTTTTCCCGGCGCTCCTCCGGAGATGCGCGGGCGACAGCCGCCACATCGGTTTCTCTGGGCTTAAACTTTCCGAGCAACAGGTCATTCTTGATGCCCGGAAGCACTTCTTCAGCGGCGTCCACACCTTTTGCATACTGATCCGCTCGTTTAACATAGCTCTCACTTGTTCCTGTCTCTGAAGCAATTCGCTCTCTTGTTTTCTGTGCTGCAATCAAGTGGTCATTTTGACCACTTGATTCTGGCAGATTGCTTTTCCGATCTCCTCCATGTGTTTTTTTCTCTGCATCGTAACGCTGCCCGATCAGATATTTCTTCTGCTGGGGCGTAAGATTTCGCCGTCCGAGCTGGTTCTTGCAAATCCAGGAAAGGGCTTCGTAGCGGTTGCTGAACTGCTTTTCATGGGTGCGGAACCCGATGCCCGGATGCGCCTGCGCGATGCGGTAGCGGTTGTGACCGTCTACAATCGTATCGTTCCACACGATGAGAGGCATGAGCACAAGCCCTTCCTCAAGGATGTTTTCTTCGAGCTGCGAAAGCTCGTCATCTGTCAGCGGCGGGCATTTCGCCTCGAACTCCGGGTCGATGGTCAATACGGGATTCATCACGGGGCCTCCATTTCTTCGGGGACATACAGCCCGAGAGCTTCCTCGATGGCTTCCCCGATCTCGTCCATCTGCTGCCGGGTCATCCTGCCCAGGTACTTCTTCACGCGCCGCTTGTCGATGGTCTTGATCTGCTCCAGCAGCACCATGCCGGGAAGCTCCAGCCCGTGGATGCGCTCGGCGTAGTAGTGGGTGGGCTGGGACGGCTTCTTGCCGGCCTTGGACGTGATGGGTGCGACGATCAGCGTGGGGCAGTAGTAGTTGCCGGTGTTGTTTTGCAGGACGACCACAGGGCGGGTGCCGCCCTGCTCGGAGCCTATGTAGGGGTCGAGGTTGGCCAGGTACACATCGCCCCTGCGGTAAATCCAGTTTTCCTTCATGCGGTTTCTCCGTTCCTTTCTTTCGTTTCTTTCGATATTCCTCAAAGCGAGAAAGCAGGTCATGTCCAAATATCTCTCGCTGTTGTATCTGTCCTGTACGTTCATATTGCGTCTCCTTGTCCTTTGTCATTTTGGCTTTTCGGGTATGTACGCTCTCAATTTGTCCTCGACGCCCCGAGAGCAGGGAGAGCATCAGACGGCGGTGTGCTGCACCGCTCCATAGGAATCGAACCTCCCCGCCTTCATTGTGGCCGGGCCGCGAATTACGGAAGTATCATTGTCCCCAACACCTGTCGTCGCCTCCACCGGGAGCAGCCCGGCTTTTATCGTGTAAGCTGTATCGCTCGCTCATGTGGGTACCCGTCAAAGTCAGGGACTTTGATGGGAGAGGAGGAGCAGCGCAGTGATTGAGCTTTCATGCTTTGCATGGAAGCGAAGGATACGCAGCTCGCTCCGACGAGGTCGTGGCGCACTCACGAAAGCGGCTCAGGGGTTCAGCCCATAGCGTTGGGAATGTGCCTGATGCCTGGATATTCAGTTTTCAAGGTTCGCTGAGCCTTGCGGCGCTGAGAAAACTGAATCTCCGTATCCCTTGCGGTGAGATTTGTCCTCTCACCTTTCAATGGACATTTTTTTGCCCTTTGTCAGGTATCACGCAAAATAAATTTTTGTTTTTTTGCGGATCAGTGCGATTACGTCATGCACGCTTTGCCTGGCCATGCCATGCTCCGTAGCATATGCGGACTGGCTTTTCCCCTCGATGAGGCATTCCCGAAAGATCGAACGCTGGCTGTCCGTCAGCGTTTTACAGAATGCGTCTGTGAGTTCTGCCATGAGCACCTCGGAGTCGATGCGCTGCCGCGTATCCAGCAGCCATGCGGCCTCATCCATGCTTCCGCCGTCGCGGATGGCGTCAAGGCTCAGAACCGGCCCGAGGGTCTGCTGTTTTGCATACTCCCGGCGCATCTGCTTTTCCTGACGGAGCAGCAGCCGCATCACCTCAAGACTGACCTCCGTTTCCTCGCCGGTGACCTTGATTCTGGCGAAATATCTCTTTCTTCCGTTTTCCTCGATTGCCCAAAGGTCGTAATCGAACTCCTTTAATGTTTTCATGCCGTGATCTCCTTTGAATTTTTGAATTTGGGTGAAATCAAAAATTCGGAGCTCACGGGTAGCGGCAGATGTATTGTTCAAAGCGGCGTTTCATGGAAAAAGTCCCTTCCCGAGCCAAGCCGGGAAAGGACTTTCAACGCCGTACAAAGAAATCGGGCAGCAAAAAAGCGCCGTCAAAGCAGACCGAACCCATTTACCGGTTCAGTCTGACTTTGTACGGCGCTTGGCAGTCTCCTCAGAACGAATCTGATTCTCTCCGCTTGCTCGATTAAAAGTCGGTTTTTGTATTCAGTTTATCGTTTCTGCCTCGGTTTTCCGGAAAGCAGGCGGCAGACGGCCTGTTTCGCCTTCATCCTGCGGAAGCAGCCCAGATTGATGGGATACTCCGACTTGCATTTTCGGCAGTAGACCATTTTGTGTCCCGCTGCGTCGGAGAACACCTTCTCCACCAGAAAGCTGCAATAACATATAACTTTTGGAGGGGAGGGTCTAATAGGGAAGTCAGTGATATTTGGTCAATAATTCTTTGGGCACATCGGGCTGGTACGTCATAAACCAGCACATGCTCCCTGCACTGCTTATTGCAGCTAATAAGGCAAGTGCTGATACTGATTTGCATACGCAAAGTGCAAATTTCTGAAATAAAGTTTTCATTTATTTACCTCCTTATTTTGTTTGAAATAAATCCCGCTACTATGGAAACGCCTGCAATACAGCTTCCTGTATAATACATTGAAAGCGCTTTAGATGGCTCGCAAAAACTTGCAAATATAATGCCCCAAAATAAGCTGAGTAGAGCAAGTCCCATTCCGATTATACGAAGTTTCCTTTGACGTTTTAGGGAAACCGTTTTGTTAGCCGCTTCAACAGGTGCAACAAATACGAAAAGCACAAACATACATGCACTGGTAATAGCGCCGTAATTCATACACTTATAAACATGATTGTTTATGGCGATGGCTATTAGATAGGCCAAAGAGAAAATAATCAAACAACGTGTGTGGGACGTGGCATGGTATCCTCCTCCAGTTATACGATACTGAACAAAACCCAGTAAATATAATGTCCAGGAAAATGGAACATCCAGCAAAGCAGAAGATAAATGCAGTATGGCTATCCCTGCAAAACTGGATAGCAAGAGTTCAAAACCATAAGTGTAAATATTCTCTTCAGATGCATCAATGGTTCTGCATGAAATTAAGAGGTTAACAAAAAAGGATGAAAGCTTTACAAACATAATATTTACAACCCCATAATCACTTGTGATTTAAGCATATAAAAGATTCACCTGATCTGGCCGATGGACATAATGAGGATGATTTTGCGCCACAAAAGGTGAAAAAGTCTTGAAATGACAGTGAAATTATCACACAACAGCTGCTATTCGGTATGGCGCGGCTCCCGGAAAAACAACGTTCACTATCATTCTGCTTTAAGGTATTTCACGATCTCCACTTTTGTTGCTCTATACGCAAAGAACAAGCTGAACACAAGAGTAAGGCTGAGGCTGCACACGGCAAACATCAGCACGGAACCGGTCGAGGCGGATACAGTCCATGTATTTCCCAATGCAAAATGCTGATAGAGCTTATAAACTGCCAGAGTATCCGCTGTGATCGCCACAGCAAGCAAGGTGCTGCACAGCATTACTATAATGCTCTCCAGCAGAAACTGTCCTATAACGGAAAAAGCAGAGGCACCTATCGCCCGCTTTACTCCGATCTCAAACCGTCGATCCGACAAGGCGTTGGAAAAGCAGCCGAACAAGTTGATGCTGAGCAGTATGTATAAGACAACCGTGATAAGAAATTTGACCTGAGTCTGCGCCTGTATCTTTTCCGTGGCCGCGTTTTGCGCAAGGCACACGGCGTGCAGCACAAGGTCGAATTTCTGAGCATATGCCGCGATTTTCTCCGGCTGAGAGGAATTAAACAGTATAACAGACCTTGCAGTGAGCAGCTCAGTTGCGTCCGAGCCGCTCAATATGGATTGGGAAACATAAATTCTGGCCTCTCCAACGAGATGCCCGTCTTTATTGTAGTACAGCGATCCCTCGCCGATATCCTCGCACACGCCCACTACCTCGGTTTCCCAAACCATATGCTCTCCGTCAGCCAGACTGACAGGGACTGCCAGCTTCATCGGCAGTTTGCCGTCGGAGGAGACGGAGCGAAAAAAGCTTTCATTTATAATGGCTTTATTGCCGCTGAGCGGAAAACCCTCGCCCATTATCACATCTACATTTGTGGTGTAATTCTCTTGAATATTCTCATCGCTAATATCACGAAATACGAATGAGGCATTATTCGGGAGAATTGAAATTGTGGCACGAACACTGTCGTATTGCTTCAGAATGGTGTCAGTTTCCACAAATCTATAGCCGGAGGTCGAGGGCAGCCGGTCATTGACCTGCTTTTCAAGAATGCTGATCTCGCCGCTGTTTTCATATGTGTAAGCCATGACGATTTCCCGAGGAGAGGCGAATATTTCCTTGTAGGAGTTATATATACTTGAATCCGCAAAAATCAGATATCCGAGCAGTATGGCAAAGGAAAATACTATGGTTATTGAGAGCATCGCGTAGCTGCGAAAGTTCCGCAGAACCATTTTGCAGGCATGTCGGAAATGAGATTCATGCCTCATGCAGAAAACCTCCCTCCAAACGCAGTACCGTATCCGCTGCCTTGGCTGTCTGCTCATCATGGGTAATTAAAATGATGCCCCTGCCTTGCTGATGTTCATGGCGCAGCAGCGAGATGATGATCTCGCGGTTTGCAGGATCAAGATTGCCAGTGGGCTCATCCGCTAAAATCAGGCACGGATCCAAGATCAGAGCCCGTGCAACGGCCACACGCTGTTTTTCGCCGCCGGATAGGGTAACGACCCGCCGAGAAAGCAGATGCTCAATTTTAAGAAGCGAGATCAGTCTGTCGAAATTCCGACTGTCCCCGCCGTCCTCGTACATGCACGGCAGAAGGATATTCTCTTTACAGGACAGGGTAGGGATGAGGTTGTAGCTCTGAAATATAAAGCCGATATCATGCAGCCGCAGCTTGGGGTAGTCCACACCTGCGCGGATCAGAGTTCCGTTAAAGCTGTATTCGCCGCCGTCATGGCTTTCCACAAGCCCGAGAATATTCATAAGAGTTGATTTGCCGGAGCCGGAGGAGCCGAGAATCGTCACATAGCTGTCATTGCTAACACAAAGGTTTATGTCCTGCAAAACAGGACGGTCATAGGACTTGCGGACATGGGACAGCCTCAGATCAAGATCCCTCATATTAGTTCTCCACCAATGTTTTGTATCCAGAATCGCAGAAGGATCCCTCTTCTACGCCGCTGATGCAGATATAGGTTCCGTCTGTATATCCAATTTGCACTTCGGCTTCGGAAAGAAAATGTCCGTCCTGAGTTACCGTTCGCAGAAAATAAGAGTCAGAACCTGCCTTCCTGTACACGCATTCCGCATTTACCACGAGAGCCTGAGTATATACTTTTCCGGTAGTCAAAGTTAATTCGCTGAAGGCCTGACCGTATCGCAGACCGTCCGTGTCATATTTAATCAGCACTCTGGTCAGATTTTCGTCCGTGCAGATATCATCCACCTTCAGCACGGTAAGCCGGCTTCCGTTTTCATCTGTTAATTTCAGCGATTCGCGTTCCAAAACAGCTCGCTGCGTGCTGCTTACATAACATTCCAGAGCAAGATCATCCAGAGAATCCATTCGCAGATAGGGTGCAGTCCCCAGATCGATCTCCCTGATCACGCCGCGGCAGTCGGATAAAATTTTTCTGCTTCCGTCATAAGCAATCACGTCGCCCGGATGGAGTACATCCCCAATGGCAACAATAAATCTGAGGCTGTATGGATCGCTGACGTTAAGCTCTGCGAAAAAAACCGACGCACTGACAATGGTCCCGCTGATCGTAATGGTTTCCTCAATGTCACGTCGGACAATGGGCACAACGTCGCCGTAGGCAAGCTCCTCTACCACCGGAACTGTTTCCGCTTGGTACCGAAGCTGTTCATTACGGGAAATGATATACAGAAGTCCCACCGGCATAAGCAGCAGACATACCAAAACCAAGTAAAATGCTTTGGTCAAAACTTTCTTGAATATGTACATGGAATTTCCCTCAGTCGGCTGTCATTTCCCAACTGCATTGATATAGCTAATGTAGTAAGAAAGAACATCAATACCTTCTTCATTCGCTATATAAGCAAAAGCGTCCGGAAGTGATTGGGCGAAATAGAAAGGAATGCCCAGCTCATAGGTTTCGCCGCTGCACTGATACTCAAGCATAAGGTATCTTGCATCCCAGCCGCCCAGAGAGCCTGCGAAAAATGGATCCGCGATTCGGACGTTCAGGCAGACGTGATCACCGGCCTCCAGCTCAATTGGTTGCACTGTATCCCACTCTGTATCGATCACTGCGCCGTCAGCTGCGGACTGGACGACAGATACGCTTTGAATCTTCACATCCTCAGTACCGTAAAACCGAATTCCTGTGATACGAACATCGTTGGCGGCGGTATATTTTATGTTGTCCAACATTATGCTGCCGTCGCTGCTGATATCTGTACTGAAGCCGAAATAAGCGACATTATCGCCACAATTCAGACTGAAGTTGGGATCACCGGCGTACTCCCCTGCTTCGGATGTCTTGCCGCAGAGCGTTCCGAGCTGATATGTCCGTGTTTCACCCTTTACAGTCACTGACAGAGCATCCAAAACGGCATCGCCATCCACAGTCTCAATGGGAACGCAAAGTGCCAGCACATATCGATAGAGCACAGGCTTTTTGCTCTCATCCAGCTTACGAAAGGCGCTGCGCATGCCGTCAATTTCTGCTTTGCGTTCAGCTGAAAGCGATCCTGCTGTATACTTCAAAAGCTCGTCAGCAGAGACTCCCTGATATAAAAGAAATATATCTTCGTATATAACGCATTTGCCGGTATCTCCGTCATAAGGGTCAAGATAATAGATCATGTCCCCGCCTGTTGATGTGCTGACATCAACATCGCTTTGTTCCAGTGGTGATGCAGACAGCAGCGTCAAGTTAATGCTGTTTGTTGACACAAAACCCTGTTCATAGATCATAAAGCAATTATTGTCGAATAATCCCCAATAGTTTTGCGGAATTTCAGGGAATACCAAATCGCTTGATGCAGTTTTCCCCGCAGTTTCCTGCGACGAACAGGCTGCAAGAACAATGATCAGCATAATCGCCGCAGACAGCCCGAATACTTGCTTTCTCATATTGCCAGCCTCCCTGTTTTTCGTTCCGATGCCAACATAGCTTGATCTTTCCTTGTAATAATTATACTCGAGCTGCCAGCATGCAGCAAGAGTTTAGGCACAACAGGTTGCTTCTTTGGCGTGAACGGCAGTATACTACGTTGAAAAAACAGAAAGAGTACGATATAATATCGTCTGAAACCATTCATCTTGATTTTTTGCTTTTGATGACATATTTGGGAAGCGTTTTAACTCCTCTGCTGATATGTTTATTGCGCGAGTCCTTGTATTAAACTGCCGACTAACACGATGGCTATTGCAAGCGTACAGGTGATTTACAGTTTTAATAGAGCTCAAATGTGTTCTAACAAGACAATCGCAAACTTTTGATGTATTTGTAAGAGATTTAACTCCGTATGGGCGCATTTGAGCCTATCTGCACAAAGCGTATGTGCTATCATTAATCAGTGGTAAGATTCACAATATATAAAAGACTACTGTTATCGAATACCATATAAGGCTTAATTGGATGGGAGGCGTGAGTCGCTTTGGACAAGATCCGTATCGGAATATGTGACGACGAGGTTGCAGATTTGATTGCAGTGCTTCAGTTGGCTCAAGAGTATGATGCTGGGCAGCAAATGCACATTTCAACATATGTACGGGCAGCAGACCTTTTAGCAGAAGCAAAAAATGCGGCTTTCGATATTGCCTTGTTGGATATTGAGATGGAGCCTCCAACGGGATTTGATGTGGCAAAGGAGCTAATAGCCCTAGAGAGACCGCCAGTCATTATTTTTACGACAAAAAGCAGTGCATATTCTTTGAAGGGATATGGTATCGCATTGCGTTATTTGCAGAAGCCGTTGGTAAAAAACGACTTTTATGAAGCGATGGACGCTGCAATTCGAGAGGTGAAAGCCCATCGATTCTCATTTGCAGTCGGAAATACAATGATCGTTTTGCCGATCAGCGACGTTCAGTATATAGAAATGTTCGGACATTATGCCATAGTGCATGACGCACGAAATGAATATAGCTTTCGCAGTACTCTGAAGGAGATCATCGCCGGATTGCCCAAAGGCTATTTTGCGATGCCCCACAAAAGCATTTTGGTCAATTTGGAACATATAAAATCCGCAACATCCACAGACCTCCTAATGGCCAACGGTGACAGATTGCCAATCAGCAGGAGAAAGCAGCAGGAATTTAACCAAATATTTTTTGCCTTTCTGGGGAGGTAAGCAGGTGTATATTGCTTCCGAATTGTTAATTGTCCTGATAGAGATTGCTATTATTCATTTATATTTGCAGGGGCTGTTTGTCAAGAAAGCGCTTCCGCTGTGGCTGTGGCTTTTGAGCTACTTTTTGTTCGGCGCCGCAGCTTCGGTTCTTTCCTTCATGCCTGACGCATCTTACATAAGGCTTACATTCTTCGGTGTCGGAGTTTTCATCTTAGGGTGGCGTCTTTTTACATCAACGGTTATACAAGCGGTTTTTTACAGTGCCTTATTTTGTGCAGTTTTCATTTTGACTGACGTTTTAATGTACCTTCTGCTTAACATGTTTCAGCTCGATAGTTCTCAGCTGCTTGCTGCTGGACTGCCCAGGGTGATTTGGAGCATTGCGTCCCATGCAATGACATTTACACTTGTGCTGATCATTGTTTCCATTGTTAACAGAGGCCGTTCGGTCATCACCTTGCCGTTTATACTGGCAATTGTGCCGGGATGTATAATAAGTATTGTTTTAGGCTGTTATTTCTGCCGTATCGCTCAAAATGGCGATAATTTGTTTCCGGTTCCATTTCTGCTGGCCTCGATCGGCTTGATATATATGAATATATTGCTGGTGTTTTATGCTCAACAGGCAAAAGCGGTATCAGATGAAAAAATGGAGCTGGAGTTAGAAAAACAGCACTATATCATGCAGGAACAGTATTATGAGCAGCTGCGCAGTGAGCAAAATGAAATTCGTGCGCTGTTCCACGAAATCAACAAATACTTGCTGGCAATGCACGCTCTGATCGATGTGAACGATTTGCAGCAAGCATCTCGGACACTTCAAGATGCCGAAGAATTGTTTGGCGAGCTCGGTCAGGTGACGGATGTCGGCAATTCCGTTATCAGCATCATTTTAAATGAGTATCGGCTGAAAATGGCTACAGATGAGATCTCTTTTTCTTTTGATGTAAGTATTCCGCCAAATTTGGGAATCACGGCAGTCGATGCCTATATATTACTTGGAAATGCTCTGGATAACGCAATTGCTGCCTGTGCGCTGCTTCCTCCGCCCGAAAGATATGTTCACCTGCAGATGAAGAAATTTCACGATATCCTGTTTTTCCAAATCCGCAACCCGTTTCCGGAAGCATATCATGTGCGCAAGCAGGAAAAGGAGCATGGATATGGTTTAAAAAACATAAAAAAGTGTGTTGAGAAATATGGCGGAGATGTTCAAGTGTCAACTACCGACTTTGTGTTTGAGCTTTCTGCGCGCATAAACATCGGATAGTGGGTGAGATTTAAATTACAATCCCCCAAGTTTCAATGTTTTGCAGGCGTTGGCAAGCAAGGTCTTTTGGAGCCAAAAGACAGCAGGCGGAGACTCTGACGAGTCCCCGCCTTTTGCTTGATGGGGCGTTCCCCATACCCCCTGTGACACAGATTTCATCTGTGGCTGCGCGATGTGCCATCGCTTATTTTTCCTCGCGCTGCCGCTCGGTGGTCTGCCGGTTCTGTTCATCCAGCCCCAGCAGATAGGCGGCGTTGGCCTTGTGGATCAGCAGCTCCCGCATCTGCTCCTGCGCCCGGTGGTACTCGGCGTAGGCCGCCTTTTTCTCTGCCAGCAGCCTTGCAAATTCTTCGTTCAGGCTCCTGACCGTGGGCAGCTTTTTCAGACCGAACGCATCAAAGGCTTTCTTTGCCGCCTTGTGGATGAGGATATCCCCCTCATGCTCCGCAAGGTATTTTTTTGAATACCCCGCCTTGCGGTAGCCGGTGTAAACACTGCGGGTTCCGGAATAGTTCATAATGTGCGTCCGCAAAGTCTGTATCTCGCTCATGCGCGCTTCCGCCGCCTTTATGGCCGCCCTCAAATCATAGAACCGCTTCTCCGCATCGGCGACGGCGTCGGCCAGCGCATCAAAGTCGGCAAAGCCCTTTTCCTCCAGATATATCAGCGTCTTTGCCATCTGCTTGAGCCTTACCACCTTCATCGCCTGATCGTAGCGGTAGCCTTTTCCTGCGTTGAGCTTCGCCTCAATGTCGGAAATCAGCGTGGCGCGCTCCCTGCGCTTCGGATATTTTTTCCTGACAAAGGGCTTGTGCGTCCTGCTTCCCGCAAGGACGGCGCGCAGCTCCTGCTCGGAATATCCCTCGCCCAGGGAATCCAGGCGGATGCTCTGTTTCTGGTTTTCGTGCCGCAGCGACAGCCTGCCCTTTCGGGCGACGGAATAGCCGGAATCCTTCAAAAGCGCCAGCAGCGCGTCGAAATCTCCGGGCTGCTTTTCAAGCGCCGCGTCTATCGCCATGCGCAGAAGATCGCGGTTTGAGGGCTTGTCGTGACCGCCGCGCCATTTGTTGTAGCTCAACCCGTGCCTTTGCGGATTCTCCACCACGGACAGCCGGTGCTCGGCGCAGATCAGGTCGGACAGCCTGCGGACGGCGCGGTAGCTCCCGATGAAGTTCTTGAACTTCCGCGTACAGTCCAGCGCCGTGGAGTTCCAGTAGATGTGGTTGTGAATGTGCTTTTTGTCGGTGTGGGTGCAGACAAGAAATGCGTGCTCGCTCTTTAGGAAGCGTTTGGCAAATTCGTAGCCGATGCGATTGGCCTCCTCCGGCGTAACCTCTCTGGGCTTAAAGGACTGCCGTACCTGATAGGCGATGACGTCGCTTTCCTGCACCCTTCCGGTCAACTCCCGGTACTCCCGCTTGGACAGGGCAAATTCGGAAACGGCGGTCTCCGGCTCGCAGGCGAACGCGGAGATCAGCGCACCGCCCTCGGTCTTATCCGGGTTCATGCCGTACTCCGTCCGGTCGGCAAGGCACTGTGCCAGTGTCTTGCCCTTGTTTAAGTGCATGGGTATGATTCGTGTGGTCGCCATATTCCCTCCATGGAAAAAGACGCAGGAGGGAGCCTGCGCCTTTTCACATTCCGCATATTCCGTTTATCCGTAGATTCTCTCCTTGAGAAGAATCCTCATGCCGATAAACCGCGCTGTGAGCTTCACCGCCAAATAGTGCAGTCCGTAGGGGGAGAGCAGAAACGCAATGCCCAGACAGATGCAGCCGTTCTGCACGTTGCCGTCCACAAAGTAAAAGAATCCTGAAAGCAGAAACAGGGCGGAGGCGATGACGCAGACCACGGCGGAAGCCTTGAGCGCCAGCGTGAGCGCCCATTCTACGATCCACAAAACCAGCATCAGAGGCGCAAGCAGTATTTTCAAAATGAATTTCATGATCCTTCACGTCCTTTCCGATTTCATTGTATCAGAAAGCAGGCGTAGGGGACAAGGATGTGGGAAACGGTATAGCCCATCGTCCCGCATATCTAACGGAAATCAGACAGCTTCATCAGGAGCTCGTTGGCAAGCCCCCATAGCTGCTTCTGCTTTTCCAGAATCTCCGCAAGGTCGGTGTCGTAGGCTCTGCCGTTCTCGTTGAGCCGCTTGGCGATCTGGTTGATGTTGTTGCTCGTGTAGCGCAAAAGCGAGAGCATCTGCCTCAGCTCTGGCAAGTCCAGCTTGATCACCAGCCCGTCCAGCGCCATCTTGCGAAGAAACGCCTCCTGATTGGTAACGCCGATCCGCGCCATCTTTTCCTTTAGCAGCCGGTGCTCCTCCTCCGTCAGGCGAACGGAGATGCGGATGCTCCGGCGCATGAACTGCGCGCTCACAGGGACGGCTCCTTTGTCTTTTTGACTGCCTCCGCTGCCACTTCGGGCGGTCTGCTTTTCAGTCTGCCGAGCACCGAGGGCCTGCGCTCATGCGCCCTTGCGTCCTCCCGCGCCAGCTTGGTAAACAAATCAACCAGCCCGCTGTGGCTGTTGACCGCCAGATAGCAGTTCCGATCCGTCCCCCATGCGTCGGGGTTCTCCGAAACGGGAACGGTCTTAGCCCATTGTTTGTTGTCGGCTGAGAACCGCCCGTCCCAATCCTTCTGCCGGATGGTAATCGCCAGCACATATAAAATGCGCTCATGCCCGAACTGCTCCGCCACCTGCGCGACGGCTTCCCTGTGCAGGACGTTATCGCAATAATGCTCGGAGATTGCCTTCTCAATGGCCTCCTTGCAGGCGGCGCTGGCCTTGTTGGAGGCGCGGTAAAGCTCCAGCTCGCCGTTTTCACGGGCGTGCTCGGCGGGAAATCTGTAAACGGGAATATCCTTCATATTGGTGAATCCTTCCTTTCATTGAGCTGTAGTGAAGCGGCTCCGACAAAATCCATTCTTCGTCGGAGCCGCCGTTATTTAGCGTTCCTCCTTGTCCCTGTGTTTGATTTTGTCCTCGGCGTGAGGCTGCGTCAGCGGCGCTTTCAGCTTTGCCAGCACGGAGGGACGCTCCGCTTTTGCGGAGATTGTGGATTCCTCCGCCAACTGCTCCATGGGCGTTCGGTCATCGATGTTCAGCTCGGCATTCAGCCCCGCAAGCCGCACGGATTTTGTCCGCAGCTCTTCCTCCTGCGGGAAGGGCTTGCCCAGCTCCGTCTTTGCCGTCTCCATCTGCTCCCGGAGGGTGGTGAGCTTGTCCTGCACCGCCTGCATACACTGTGGAATGGCGTTGAGGGCGTTGTCGATGCGGGTGAGGTTGCCGCGAGCGTCCTTGCCCAGCGTCACGCGGTGGTTCATCTTGCCCTTGAGCGTGAGTACGAAATCCCGCCCGAAGTCCTCCACGGTCAGGGACATGGCAAAGCCCCGGTAGCTCCCGATGGGAACGGGCTCCATGCCCTTTGCGTCCTTGAAGGCTTCCAGAATGGCAGCGCCCGCGTTGTCCTTGTCGGTGAGAAGGTCGCCCTTGACCTCCATGCCCGCAAAGCCGTCCACAGGGTGCGGATGCTCGGAGAGCGTCTGCATATCGGCGGTGAAGCCCTCCACGAAGCTCTCGTTCTGCCGGATCTGTTCGGGGAAATGCCTGAGCAGATTGTCCTCCAGACGGAACTGCTGGCTCTGATGGCTGGCCTTCATGAGCTTCAGGCGGGCAACGTCCACATCCAAGTCCATCTTCTCTTTAATTCTCTTGTCTCCGGCGCACAGCGCCTTGATCTCCGCATAGGAAAGGGCGGTCTCGTCCACGTCCTCGCAGGAGCGAACCGGGGATTTTGAGGTCATGATCTGAGAGATGAACTTCTGCTTATTTTCCACCGTCTGCCAGAGGTAGGCGTCGAAGGTGGATTCCGTGACGTAACGGTAAATATGAACCTCCTTATTGCGGTTGCCCTGCCGGATGATGCGCCCGCTGCGCTGCTCCAGATCGCCCGGCCGCCACGGGCAGTCGAGGTCATGGAGCGCCACGAGCCTGTCCTGCACGTTCATACCCGCGCCCATTTTGAAGGTGCTGCCCATGAGCACTCGCACCTGACCGGAGCGGACTTTTGCAAACAGCTCCTTCTTCCGCGTCTCGGTGTTGGCTTCATGGATGAATGCGATCTGCTCGCGGGGGATTCCTCTGGCGACGAGCTTTTCACGGATGTCGTCGTAAATCGTGAACGCCGGTTCTTCGGCTGCATCTTGCCCAATGACAGCTTCCAGCGCGTGAAGCTCCGGGCTGTCCAGGTTCCCGCCAGCCGTCTTTGCCGCCTTCGCCCCGGTCGCGCCGGTTTTTGGGGTGGACAAATCGCAGAACACGAGCTGGGTCAGCCTGTCCGCCTGTCCGTCCTGCCAGATGCGGTGAATATTGTTCACGCACAAATTGACCTTGCTGTTCGGGTCATCCGGCAGATCAGGATTGATAACGCGCTGGTCAAGCCCCAGCTTGCGCCCGTCCGAGGTGATTTTGAGCATATTATCGGTGCTGGGGTCTACGAGCTGGGCGTGTACCCTTGCGGCGCGCTCGGACAGCTCCTGCACCATCTGTTTCTGTATTTCTGTGGGTTGCGCTACCTCGTTGTGATAGATGGGCGTGGGCGTAGGGAGGTTGAGCTGGTCGGAGGTCTTGATATCCGCCGCCTCCTTGAACAGCGTCATAAGCTCCGGAAGATTGAAGAACTTGGCAAAGCGCGCCCTTGCCCGGTAGCCCGTACCCTCGGGAGCCAGCTCGATGGCGGTCTGCGTCTCTCCGAAGGTGGAAGCCCAGCAGTCGAAGTGGGCAAGCCCCTTTCCGCGAATGGCGTCGTGCTGGAGATAACGCATCATGGTATACAATTCGGTCATGGAGTTTGAGACGGGCGTGCCCGTGGCGAATACCACGCCCCGGCTGTCGGTGATCTCGTCGATATACCGGCACTTGAGCAGCATATCCGAGGATTTCTGGGCGTCGGTGGCGGACAGCCCCGCCACGTTTCGCATCTTGGTGTAAAGAAACAGATTTTTATAGTTGTGTGCCTCGTCCACATACAAACGGTCTACGCCCAGCTGCTCAAAGGTCACAACATCGTCCTTTCGGGAGCTGTCCTGGAGCTTTTTGAGCTTGGCTTCAAGGCCGCGCTTGGTGCGCTCCAGAGACTTAATGGTGAACCGCTCCGCACGCTGGTTTTTCAGCTCCCGCAGTCCTTCCTCCACCTCGAAAATCTGCTCCTCCAGAAGCCGCTGCTGCCGCTCCATGGAGACGGGTATCTTCTCAAACTGCGAGTGGCCGATGATAACGGCGTCGTATTCGCCCGTGGCGATACGGGCGCAGAACTTCTTGCGGTTCTTCGGCTCGAAGTCCTTTTTTGTAGCCACCAGGATGTTGGCAGAGGGGTACAGCCGCAGGAACTCGCCCGACCACTGCTCGGTCAGGTGGTTGGGAACGACAAAGAGGGATTTGTGGCACAGCCCCAGCCGTTTGGATTCCATGGCAGCGGCTACCATCTCGAAGGTCTTGCCCGCGCCCACCTCGTGGGCAAGGAGAGTGTTGCCGCCGTAGAGCACATGGGCGACCGCGTTGAGCTGGTGCTCCCGCAGCCGGATCTCCGGGTTCATGCCCGCAAAGGTGATGTGCCTGCCGTCGTATTCGCGGGGTCTGGTGGAATTGAACAGCTCGTTGTACCTTGTGACCAGAGTATGCCGCCTGTCGGGGTCGCGCCATATCCAGTCCCGGAAAGCGTCCCGGATGGCCTGCTGCTTCTGCTGGGCGAGGGTGGTTTCCTTGGAGTTGAGTACGCGCCGCTCCCTGCCGTCCGCATCGTGCTTGGTATCGTAGATGCGCACGTCCCGCAGGTTCAGTGTGTCTTCAAGGATTTTGTAGGCGTTTGCACGCTCCGTGCCGTAGGTCATATAGGAGGCGATGCTGCTGTGGCTGACCGCGCTCTTGTTCCTGATGTTCCATTCGGCGGTGAAGGCGGAATAGGTCACGTCGATCATGCGCTGCTGGTAGAAGGGCGTCTCGAAGGTCTCCCACATGAACTCCCGGATATACGAGGGGTCGATCCACGTTGCGCCCAGCCGCACCTCGATTTCGCTTGCGTCCAGATCCCTGGGCTGCGCCTGTCGCAGCGCTTCCACGTTGGGCAGATAGCCGGGGCTGTCCTGCGCCGCCTGCTCCGCCTCCCGCAGCTTCTGCCGGACATTGCCGGAGAGGTATTCGTCCGCCGTCTGCCAGTTGCCGTACACAGGGTCGAGGAAGATAACGCCGTTCAGCTCGTTGATCAGTTCGTCTTGGCTTTTGCCGGTGAGCTGCGCCATATACTCCATATCCACGCAGGCTTTTTCGGAGATGGACAGCGCCAGCGCCTCCGAAGCGGTGTCCACGCTGGTCACGGCCTCGTGCGCCCGTATGGTTCGCCTGGTGAACATATCCGCCTTGCGCTTGAGGTTTTTGTCCTCGTCCAGCTCCTCCAGAGAGCAGAGCAGATAGTAGGAGCTGTCCTCGGCAAAGGCCAGGGCGTTGGCGCGGGAGTTAATAAGCCCATGCTTTGCTGTGAAGCCGTCGTAGAGGGCGTTCAGCTCCGTCTGCGTCTGCCGGATGGTTTCATCCGAAATAAAGCCGTCCATCTGCTGAGAGATGAGCTTCTGCACGCAGTCCCGCAGCTCCACCATGCCCTTGGCACGCTCCTTTGCGGTGGCGTTGAAGTCGGGTTTGGTCATGATGCTGTTCTGCCGGTAGTACAACTCCCCGTCCACCACGGTGTAGGAGAAATTCCGCACATTGGGGTCTGCCGGAATGGTCTCCACGATGGTCTCATCCTCGCCCAGATCGGGCAGCTCCGCTTCCGCGTAGGTTCCACGGATATTCCGAATTGCGGCGCTGAGCTGCTCCGCAAGGTCTGCGCCCTCGATGGGCGCAACGGTAAAGTCCTGCCTGCCGTACTGCGTGCTTTCCGAGGTCTGCCGTCCCAGCACCATCTCCGGGTGGTCGATGAAATACTGATTGATGGCAAAGCCGTCCGCGTTCTCTTCAAGGTGTACCCACTCCGGCTCAAGGTCGATGGGCCTGTCCCTTTTCTGCAAAAAGATGATGTCTGATACCACATCCGTACCGGCGTTGGCCTTGAAGGCGTTGTTGGGCAGGCGGATCGCGCCGAGCAGGTCTGCGCGCTGGGCGATATACTTCCTTGCGGCGCTGTCTTTGGCGTCCATGGTGTAGCGGGAGGTGACGAAGGCCACCATGCCGCCAGGACGCACCTGATCCAGCGCTTTTGCGAAAAAGTAGTTGTGGATGGAGAAGCCGAGCCTGTTGTAAGCCCGGTCATTGACCTGATACTGGCCAAAGGGCACGTTGCCCACGGCGAGGTCGAAGAAGTCCTTCCGGTCGGTGGTTTCAAAGCCGGCCACGGTAATATCCGCCTTTGGATAGAGCTGCTTTGCGATGCGTCCCGTGATGGAATCCAGCTCCACGCCGTAGAGCCTGCTGCTTTTCATGCTCTCCGGCAGCATACCGAAGAAGTTGCCCACGCCCATGCCGGGCTCCAAAATGTTGCCGGTCTGGAAGCCCATATTCTCCACCGCGTCGTAAATGGCGCGGATAACGGTGGGGCTGGTGTAGTGGGCGTTGAGGGTGGAGGCGCGGGCGGCGGCGTATTCCTCCGGGGTCAGCACACCTTTCAGCTCATCGTACTCGGCGCGCCAGCCTGCTTTGTCTGGGTCGAAAGCGTCTGCAAGACCACCCCAGCCGACGTAACGGGAGAGAATATGCTGCTCCTCCGGGGTGGCGTTCCTGCCCTCGGCTTCGATCTGCTTCAGGGTGGCGATTGCCTTGATGTTGCGCCAGAATTTCTCCTTTGCACCGCCTGTGCCGAGATCGTCGTCCAAAATGCGGAAATTCTCCGCAGGCGGCAGCGGTGCGGGCGGGTCATGCTCCGGCTCGTCAAAGCGCAGGGTGCGAATCTCCACATCATAGGGGAGGTTGTTTTTGTCACCGGGATATACCGCCACGGTTTCCTCGGTATAGGCGGGTTTTGGCTCTTTTTCGGGGACAGCCGTATTCTCTGCGGCGGTCTTTTCCGGCTGCGGATACCACTCCATGAGCCGTGCGAAACTCTCCCTGCTCTCCGCACGGGAGATAGGGTAGAGAAGCGTCGGGTCGCTGAGGGTAATATCAAAGACGCCGACGCTCTCGATAATATAGGGCTTGCCGTTTTCCAGATACACCGTATCGCCTACGGAATACGGGAACGGTTCTCTCTGCGGGGCAGGAGCTGTTTCCTCCGGCGCGTGCCATCGGTATTGCTCCACGTCCTCATCCGAAACATGAATGAGGTCGCTGAAATCGAGGTTTTCCAGCTCATTGGAAATAAGCTCCTGCAAAGAGCCGTACTGCCGGGTTTCCAGATGCTCGTCGTCCAGATAGCGCTCCAGCCGGTAATTCACAAGGTCGATATTCACCTGAACGGGAATCTCATCGTCGGTGACGGTGGTGTAGGCGACGCCGATTTTCGCCGGGTCGCTGAAATCCGCCTCTGAGCCGCATTCGCTCCGGCAGAAGTCAGAAATCAGTCCTTTTGCACGCTCTAAAAGCGCCTGTTCCGCCTGTCCTTGCAGCTCCAGCCGGTACGCCTCCACCTGCCATTCGCTTGCAAATTCCTCGGTCACGCCGTCTGCGTCCACATGGTAGCCGTGGGTCTCGTCGTCCCACACGGCGTACAGGGTACGAAAGCCCCAGTCAAGGCTTACCACATGGAAACGGTCTGCGGGGTCGAGGGCAGGTTCTTCCTGCTGTGCCATTCTTTCCTGCGCTTCCTGCGCCGCGATCCGCTCCACATCCGCCATGACCTGCCGGACGAAGGGGCTGTTGCGATTAGCCTCCGCATCCACAATCTGCCCATTTACAATACCTCGTTCAGCAAGCGCTTCCCGGATGGCGATGGGGTCAATATTGTCAAAGTTGTCCTGTTCCTGCTCGGTGTAGAAGCCATCGGATTGAATGAGCTGCGCAATGCGCCGCTGCACCTTTGCCCATGACAGCGTGACCGGCTCGGAATTGCCCACGGAGATTTGCAGCGGTTTAGAGGTATCCTTCAAGCCATACTCCCGTGCCAGCCATGCGGCGGCTTCTTTTTCGCGCCCGTGCTGTGCCATATACCGAACAACCGCCTGCTTGCTTTCAATCCTGCCGTTCCACTGCTGCAAGGCCGCGTCAATGTCCGCCTGCGTGACCTTGTAGGGCGAGGGCGTAACCGTGGTTGCCAGCGTGGGGTACAGCTCGTCCAAAAGCTCCTGATGCAGCCGGTTATGAAACGCGGGCATATCGAAATAAAGCCGTGTGAGCTGCAAATCGCCGGATTCTGTGACGATGCGCCGGATGGCCGCCGCACCCTCCAGATAGGCGTTTTGACGGTCGGAATTGCGGCAGGCGTTGAGGAAGGCATCATCCGCGACAAGCGCATTGCCTACGGTCAGCTTATACCCCTCAAACAGCTCTGCCACCGTGGGCTGTGGCTGCTCTGCGACAGGGTCGCGGAACACCCTCGTGCCGTCCGCGCCGAACTCTGCTTCATAAGCATTGATGGCGGCTTCTGCTTCATGGTCGATAGAGCGCAGCGTGTAAATGTGGCGCTCAGCTCTAAAGTCCGGCGCTTCGGCAATCGTCACATCATACTTATCGCGCAATTTCTCTACATACATCTCTAAATTGTGCGACGGTACACCGCACATCTCCACACGGCCAGCGCCGGGGATATTGCGGGTAGTGAGATTGATTTCAAGCAGTTCCGCCGCCTGTTTTGCGTCCTCGCCATACAGCTCAAAGAAATCCCCCACCTGAAACAGCACGATGTCGTCCGGGTGGGCTTCCTTCACGGCGTTGTAGTCATTCCATGCAGCGCTTCGCTCTGCGGTCTGCCGCTGAAGCTGCTCGTACTGCGCCTTTTCCTCCGGGGTCAGAAAACGGTCTTTGCGGATCAGCTCGGAGATGCGCTTGGCGACATTCGCCCAGTTCAGTTGAATTTCCGGGCAGTCCTGCTTTTTCAGCACGACGCCCTTGCCGCTGTGATCCTCACCGCTGTGGGACGCGCCGGATACTGCGTGGGAATGCCTCCCGATGCCGTATTCTTTTCTCAGGAAGTCCGCCTGCTCTTTGGGGCTGTGTTTCTCTTTGAAATAGGCGTAGATGCGCCCCTTGCTCCCTTCAATATTGCTGCCGCGGGTCAGGGTCGCGGCGATCTCGTCCTCCGTAATGAACCGCTGCACGGCGGGGATCTCCGCCATTTCGGTGTGGTACTCCCTGCGGGGCAGGGACAGCTTCCGTAAACCCTGCTCGATTTTGTCCGGCTTGTGGTGATGGAAGCGCAGCAGGCGCCTGTCCTCCCGGTAGTCGGATCGGAGCTGTGCAAAATCGTCCATGAGGACTTCTCGGAACGCAGGGTCTCTCAGCCGCTCGGCAAGCCGCGCCGTTTCCTCCGGAAAACCGCCGCCCCGCATATCCGACAGGCAGGAGAGGTAGCCCTGCGCCCGTGCCTTTTCACTTAAATCCTGCCGTAGATACCAGATAGATTGCGCCAGCTCCGTGCGCTCGTGCCCCGGCGCTTCCGCAAGCTCCACGTTGGCGGCGTATTCGCCCTGCTCCAAAAGCTCGGAAATGCGCTCCGCCGCCTCCTGCCAGCTTACGACCTTTGCAGAGGTCAGGTATCTTGCCGCGTCCCCATTGGCGATGTGGATACCGTCCTCGGCATACCAGGCGGAATATCTGCCGTTTTCGGTGACGACGCCGTTGCCGCCGTGGAAGGTGTTTTGAAGAAACGCTGCGATTTCTTCCACGCTCTTGCCCTTGGAGAACTCCGTGGCGATCTTCATGCGGGCATAGTCGGCGTTGCCCTCCATGCGCAGAATGTGGTCAATATCCGCCTGCGGGATGGACATGGAAAAAGCGGAGGGCGTGTAGCTCTCCGCTTCTGCGATATATGCGATTTGCTCTTCCTCCGTGGGGAACAGGCTCAGTTGGTATGCCTGCGGTATCGGAGGCTGCGCCGGTTCCGCTTCCGGCGCGTCATTGGTCAGTTGTACACCAGCTCGCTGAGGATGATCTCCTCCGCCTGCGCTTTCAGGTTGTTCATCAGCCCCACCCATTTCATCTGATCGCGGGCTTTCAGCTCCTCCGTCACGCCCGCCGACTTCATCAGCTCCGGCATCATCTGCTCCAGCCTCCGGTTCGCCGTCTCGTCGATCTCCCGCAGGTGCGGGAACAGCTTCTCCGACAGCACCAGACGGCTGTACAGCCCCGGTCTGTGCTCCTGAAGGTAGCTCCTGCGCAGTCTCCCGTACTTGCCCAGGGGTCTCGCGTCCTCCGGCGTTTCGCTCAGCGTCAGGTCGGGAATCAGGTAGTCCCCGTTCTTGGTGTAGGTCAGTTCTGTCATGGCTATGGCTCCTTTCCGCGAGTTTCTCGCGCTCGTAATTCTTGATGGTGACTTCGATCTGCCGCAGCACCTCTCCGTTGATCCTGCTCACCGCCGTGCCCAGCTCGGCGGCTGCTTCCGGGGTGTTGAAATCGAAGATGCTCAGGAAATCCTCATGCTCGAAGCGGTCGTCCGCTTCAAGCCCGCAGCGGGACATGAGCGAGTAGGCGATGCTGACGGCGGCGGCGCTTTGGAAGGCCGCTCCTACGTTGAACTCATCGTACCCGTAAAGAAAGGAATCGTCAACGATGGCGAGGATATCCCGCTTATAGTCCCGCCAGTATTCCTCCGCAAGCTGAGACGCGATGCGCTCAAGCTGATCGGGGAGCCCTCCTTTTCCGTCCACACCGTAGCGGCTTTCCAGCATGGCGCTTACCGCGTCCGCGTGTTCCTCCCGGTATTCCCACAGGTAGCGGCTCTTTGAAAATTCTCTGCCGCCCGTGTCCGACACGTCGAACACATACCGAAGCCTCGGCCTTTCGCCGCTGCTGTCGATGAGGGCGATGCCCTTGGAGCCCCTGCGGACATACCGGCCCATCTTTTCGTTCCAGAAGTCGTACTCCGCGCAGGCGGTGGCGTCCGGACGCTGGGCGTGGATCATGACCTGCTCGGCATAGGGGTATTTGTACAACCTTGCGGCAGTGGTGAGAAAGCCCGTCCAGCCCCGGTAGCTGCCGGTGATCTGCCGCTGCGCCTCGTCCGCCATCTGCATATACGTTTGTAGCTTGCTCGGCATATTGCTCCTCCTTCATGGCAAAAATTTAGAGCGCCCGGAACGGACGCTCTATGTAAGGGCGGTATATCCGAAAATGTCCCGAATCCTATGCAGGAAACGGGACACTCTCTCTTGTATGTCGATGTTGTGTTTCCCAAAATTAAAACTTTTTCGATTTTGGGAAATAGAGCGCAAGGGCGGAGGCGCTTTTATTCATCTTCTGGTTCAAAGTCCTCCGCATCGGGTTCATCCTCAAACAGGGAAAGCAGCTCCAGCGTCAGCTCGTTTACCCGGTCGGGCAGATCATCGTATCCGCGCATTTCCTTCTCTTCGCCGTTCAGGTAGCGCACCGATACCTCCCACGATGGAGTACCCGCATATTCAGGCTCGTCAGGAATCTCCTGCGCATCCGGGGCTTCCGTGTCCCGTTCGTCCTCCCAAAGGTCGTCCGCGCCGGCAGCTTCGGAAACGCCGTAGTCGTCCTCCCAGCAGAAGATCTCATAGCTGTTGACGATGGTATTCAGGAGCTTGCGCATCTCCTTTGCTGTCAAGGTGACTTGCGCTGCTACGTCCTCCTGCCAAAGCGTTACCGTTTGATTCTTCCGGTCAATAGCGAATTGAAGCTCTCTGTAACAGCCGTCGTCATACTCGTCAAAAACCTCGGCATGGACAGCAAACTTCATGTGTCTGATGTGAAGCTGCGATTTGCGCGCATTCCGCGCCGCATATGGGAAGCGGTCTGCATACAGCTCGCGGGCGGCGGAAGCCACCTCGGGGCGGCTGTCGTTTTGCAGACCTTTGAGCCAATCCCGCTGCTGAGCGGAGAGCTGCCACGGCAGATTCCATAGCTTTGTGAGCGTCATATCCTCAGACCGCTGCGCGGCAGGCAGCGCAGCGCATTTCTTGCAGATGTGCGCTGCATGGCCTCTGCCCGAAAAGCTCTCGTTCGCTTTGTATTCTCCGCACACCTTGCAGTAGTGTCCGCGCTTCTTTGCCATAACTCCCTCCGTTGCTGTTTCCCAAAATCAAATTATTTTCATTTTTGGGAAATAGACGGCTGTTCTGCCAGCCAGTCCGCAATATCGATGATCTGAACTCCCTCATACTGGTACGCTTCATCCCGGATTCTGGCAAGCACCATCTTCGGATAAGCGTCCTTGATTTGAAGCAGGGGGTTTACTTCGCGCTCAAAGGTTTTCTCGTCGCTGATGTTGTCTGAAACCTGAATATAGATCTTTTCGTTGCGCTTGATGGCGACGAAATCTATCTCTTTCTTGTACAGAACCCCGACATAGACCTCATATCCGCGCCGAAGCAGTTCAATAGCAACGATGTTTTCCAGTACGCGCCCATAATCCAGATTCTTGGTTCCCAGCTTCGCATACCGGAAGGTGTGGTCGCTCAGATACAGCTTATCGCTGGAGGCCAGATACTTTTTCCCCTGAATGTCATACCTGCGAACGCGGTAGAAAGCAAAGGCGTTGCACAGATACTGCATATAGTTCCCGACGGTCTTGTGGTTGATTTTATCCTTGTTGCCTGTGAGGGCATCCGCGATGTTTCTCGCAGACGTGAGATTTGAGATATTGTCCATGAGAAAATCGACAATACGGTTCATCAGGATCGGGTTGCGGATTTTATATTTCTGCCGGATGTCCCTGACGATCAATGTATCGAATACATCCGCGATATAGTCGTACTTGGCTTCCGGGTCTTGATAAAGGTACGATCCGGCCATGCCGCCCTCTCTCAGATACCGGGAAAAAGCGGCATACCTGTCCGTAAGGGAATAATACTCGCAGAACTCGCTGAAAGAAAACGGGAACACCTTCACTTCAAAAGTCCGACCCGTAAAGAGAGTGGCAAGATCGGAACTCAGAAGGAAAGCGTTTGAGCCTGTAATATAGATGTCAAACCTTTCCTGCGCATGGAGGTTGTTGATGGCAAGCTCAAAACCCGGACACATCTGCACCTCGTCGATCAGGACAAAGTTCTGTTTGCCATCGATATAGGAGCTTTCAATATAATCGTTCAGGACATGGTAGTCCTTGAACTTCTCGTACTTTGTCAGGTTAAAATTGATATGCACGATATTTGCGTCCGCGATATTTGCTGCTACATACCCCTTGAATGCTTCCAGCAGCTTTGACTTTCCGCTGCGTCGGACGCCTGTGACTACCTTGATGTCCGGCGTACCGATCACTCCAATTAGCTTCCGGAGATACATACCTCGGTCTATCAGTTTCATATTCATCACCTCTGCTCTTATTATACCCGTTCTATTTCCCAAAATCAATATTTTTTCGATTTTGGGAAATAGAATCGCGGAAGCAAAACGGGAGCGACCCGAAAGCCGCTCCCGCCGCATCCGCCTTATTCGTCCGTGTCGAAGTCCGGCACCAGCTCCAGCGCTGCGAAGTCCTCGTCGGTGATTTCGCCCAGCTTTTGCAGGGCGCTGTCGGTCAGCTCCCGCAGCTCAGCTTCATCCTCGTCCAGGTATCCCCGCATTTCGGTGAGGGCGGCAATCAGCCCGCTGCGGCTATCGCTCTGGTAGATGCACATGAGGTTCATTTCATCGTTGGTAAAATTCATCATAGCAGCTCTCTTTCCGCGCGCTTTGAACGCGCTGTCTTTTTCGGCTCGTTGACGGGA